>JAIYDT010000562.1 GCA_027487355.1 Verrucomicrobiaceae bacterium | reverse complement strand
GGCGAACTCGCCGCGCGCTTCGACATCGTGCTGGGGCTGACGCCGGATGAGGGCGTGAAGTCCTGAGCAGAGGTCTTTGCTTGCCCTGGAAGGAGCTTCAATAGGCAAGGCGTCTCTCGCGAAACAATCTTGAGATCTCCAACGACACCCACGTTTCGGGCAGGTCTCCAAACATGTCGGCTATCCTCGGGTCCGCCCCCTTGTCCAGAAGGCAGCGGGCCATGCTCAACGACTTCGCATACCACAGACAGGTCCAGCCATCCACATCAAGGGCATTGATCATCGCTCCGGCATCCAGCAGCAACTCCACACAACCGATCGAGTCGGACACCACGGCTGCGTGGATGGCCGTCTCCCCTGAACTCGTCCGATCGACGCTGGCGCCATTCTTCAGGAGGAAGCTGACCAATTCACAGTCGCCCGCTCGACAGGCATCACTCAAGGGCCATGTGCCTCCTCCTGAAACCGCGTTCAGATCGGCACCGGCTTCGAAGAGAAGCTGAATGGTTTCCAGATCATCGGCATCATGGATGACTCGATAGCCGTTGCGGTCGATTGCATTCGGGTCCGCGCCGAGAGACAAGAGACAGCGGGCTGCATCTGCCCCGGCACCACGCAAGGAGGTATGCTGAAAGTCGTTGTGGATATCGACAGGGATCCCACGATGAACCAGCCACTCCTTGAGTTCGACTGGGGCAAGATGCAGGGCGCTTGCTCCACATCTGCCTCTCTCCAGAAGGTCACTGCCGCGTTCGAGAAGAATTTCCGCAAGGTCCTTCCTGCCCGCGACAACAGCGAACAGGAAAGGCGTCCGCTGCCAGCAGTCAGACCAGGTCAATTCCGCTATCGGCATTTCCAGGGCATCCTGGATGGTGGCAGTCCCCATCGCGACCTCCATCATGAACGGTGTCCATTTGAGGACCGTCGGATCGATTCCGAGATGGGTCAGCGTGGGCACTTTAGGCCAGGAGTAGGGCCCCGAGGCCGCATACTGGAGTTTGCGCTGGCTGTCCTCGCAGCTTGGATCAAAGTGAACGCCGTGATCGTCCAGCCATTGCTTGACTCCACGGAGGTCGGGGGTCGCATGTTGATGGTCTTGGGATAGGAGGCAGGAAAGGATCTCTCCGGCCGCATTGGTGCCGGAGGGGCTTTTCCAATGAGGGTCTGCTCCTGCCTTGATGAGCATTTCCATCAGATCGATCCGACCGCGCTCCGCAGCGGCAATGAAGGCGTTGGATTGGTATGCGTCGCCGATCCGATCATAGACACTAGCGGGATTCAGTCCGGCCTTCAGCAGGAGCTCCAGAAAATCCTGAGCCTGATCCGACTTCACGGCTCCGATGAGCCACTCCGCCTGCTCGCAACCTGTTAGGTCCGCCGGAATCTCCGCCCCCGCGGCGAGCAGTTTGGCAAACTCCTCCAGATTTCCCGCCGTGGCCGCGTAGCCGAGAAATCGTTTGAAATCCACTTCCGGCTCATCCATTGCCGGAGGATCGGACACCCGCCGACTCTGTGGGAAGTCCATTTTCCCCGGAAGGTCTTTTCCTCAGAGGATCTCGCGGACGAACTTCTCTTTTTCAAACACCGCGAAGGCCTCGGGCTCCTCGCCGGTTCCGATGAAACGTGGCGCGATCCCGAGCTGGTCGTGAATGGTCACGGCGATGCCGCCTTTTCCGGAGCCGTCGAGTTTGGTGACGATCACACCATCGAGCGGGCTGGCCTTGTGGAATTCCTTTGCCTGCTGGAGCGCGTTCGAACCGGTGGTGGCATCGACCACCAGCAAGGTGAGATGCGGCGCGGTCTCGTCCTGCTTGGCGATCGTGCGACGGATCTTGGTAAGCTCCTCCATCAGGTTGTGCCGTGTGTGGAGGCGTCCGGCGGTGTCGCAGAGCAGGAAGGCTGCTCCATCGGCGATGGCCTTCTGGTGAGCACTGAAGCAGACCGACGAAGGATCGGCATTCGGCGAGCCTTTCACGACCGGCAGGCCGAGTCGGTCTCCCCAGCGCTGGAGTTGCTCGACTGCGGCAGCGCGGAAAGTGTCGGCGGCGGCGAGGATGACCGGGTGGCCTTTCTTCTTCAGCCAATTCCCCAGTTTCGCGGTGGAGGTGGTCTTGCCGGTGCCGTTGACGCCAACCACGAGGATTACGAAGGGCTTTCCATCCGGACGCGGGGCGAGCGGGGCGAAGTCAACGGGAAGGCGCGCCGCGAGTTGCTTTCGCGTCACCTCGACCACATCCTGAGCGGAGATCTTGCGACCGAGTTCCTTCAACTCCTCGATGATCGTGCCCGCAAGCCGGACGCCCAGATCGGAAGCAATGAGGTCGGCCTCGATGTCATCCCAATCGATTTCGGCGCGATTGGTGATCTTGTTGAAGAGCGATTTGAAAAAGCCAGCCATGGGTTCGCGGTGGCGGCAGACTACCGAGGAAGGCGTCCGGGTCAATGGCGGCTTGAACGCAGCCCCCTTGGCTCAGAGTTCCTTGATTCGAAGGTTTTTCCAACGGACATGGCAGGCCTTGCCAGCGTGGACCTGGAGGGCAAAGAAGCCTTCCGGAGTGAACTCCGGGGCATCATCCACATAATCCACGCGCTTCTCATCATTCAGCCAGATCTGGATGTGCTTGCCTTCGCAAACGATGCGGACGCTGTTCCAGTCGGCCCATTTGAAGAGGGTCTTGCCCTTTTCGGTGAAGTCTTTCTGGGCGGCAAGATTTGCCTCATTCTTGGGATCCTTGTCGTTCTTGCGAGGGGAAAGCCATCCGCGGCGTGCTTCATCATAGAGCCCAGCGGTCCACGCGCGGCCTTTGCCGTTGTCATGCTCGCATTGATAGCCGTTCACCCGTCCATCCGCACCTGGCTTTTGCAGCCCGCGGAACATCACTCCTGAATTGCCCTGAAGGTCATCGAACTTCATCTCGAATCGAAAGTCGAAGTCCTTGTAGGTCTTGTCGGTACGAAGAAAGGTGTTCGATTTCACGTTGTCGCCCACTCCGGCGATGGCGTCACCTTCGACCTTGAACTCGCCGTTGCCATTGACCCGGGTCCAGCCTGTCAAATCCTTGCCGTTGAAAAGGGGCTTGAAGCCCTCTTCGAGAGCGAAGGACGGAAGAAGCGTTGCGAGCAGGGACAGGATTATTTTCATGTGGACGCCGGAGGCTCTGGGAAAATCCGGGAAAGGTCAACCCGCGAGACGGGAGCCCTGGTCACGTGAAAACGCCACGGTGGCGGGTAGCCAACAAACTGCATTCTCTCTCCGGACGGGATGCCCCTTGCGGACCGGCACGGAAGTGCGACAGTCGGTATCCTTTCCAATCCACCTCATGCATCCGACCAAAGCCTACTCCGCCACCAGCGCCACCTCTCCGCTCGCTCCCGCCACCATTCCACGCCGCGAGCCGACTGATCGCGATATCCAGATCGAGATTCTGTACTGCGGGGTTTGCCATTCCGATCTCCACTTCGCCCGAAATGAGTGGGGCTTCACCCAGTATCCCGCCGTTCCCGGCCATGAGATCGTGGGCCGCGTGACTCAGGTCGGACCTGCCGTGACGCGCTTTCAGGTCGGTGACCTCGCCGGGGTCGGATGCCTCGTCGATGCCGATCTGAGTTGTCCCCATTGCCAGAAAGGCCTCGAACAGTTTTCGCCGACCTCGGTCATGACCTATGGCTCGATGGACAAGCACCTCAACCTCCCCACCTACGGCGGCTACTCCGAGGGCATCGTGGTCGATGAGCATTTCGTGCTCAAGATCCCATCCAACCTCGATCTCGCAGCCGTGGCTCCATTGCTCTGCGCCGGCATCACGACCTACTCGCCCCTGCGTCACTGGAACGTCGGACCCGGGAAAAAGGTCGGCGTCGTCGGCCTCGGCGGACTCGGCCACATGGCGGTGAAATTCGCCCGTGCCTTCGGTGCCGAGGTGATCGTGTTCACCACCTCGCCCTCAAAACGCGACGATGCCCTGCGGCTCGGTGCCCACGAGGTCGTCGTTTCCAGCGATCCTGCTGAAATGGCCAAGCATGCCGGGACCTTCGATTTCATCCTCGACTGCGTTTCCGCCGATCACGACCTCAACACCTACCTCGGAATGCTCGGCGTTGATGGGAATCTCACCCTCGTCGGTGCTCCGGAAAAGCCTCTGCCGGTCGCATCCTTTTCCCTCATCATGGGCCGCAAGAGCCTCTCCGGTTCGCTCATCGGCGGCCTCGCTGAGACCCAGGAAATGCTCGATTTCTGCGGCGAACACGGGATCACCTCCGACATTGAAATGATCGGCATGGACCAGATCAATGAGGCCTACGAACGCATGCTCAAGAGCGATGTGAAGTACCGCTTCGTCATCGACATGGCGACCTTGAAGGGGGAGTGAGCACCTCTGCTGCGAATGGGGGCTTGGGACTGCTCCCATTCGTTCAACCGCCTTCTGAGGCTCAGTCGATCTTTCGGAAATCCCAATAGTCCGCTGGGCGAAAACAATCTTGCTCCGGCTGCGAGGGCAGGGGATGCTTCCGCGTCCAACCATGGCACGGAGTGAGAACAAGAAGCGCGGCGAGGCTCCACCTCCGGCGAAGTGGTCCAACGAGATCACCGGGATCATCCTGATCGCGGTGGGCGGGCTGCTCACGCTTTCTCTCGTCTCCTACTCCACCGGCCAGCTTCCCCAATGGGGTTTCTTGAAGGACTTCGCAGATCGCTCCGATCAAGGCAGCGGCAATCTCATCGGCCCGGTCGGTGCGGTCCTAGCGTTCAGCCTGATCTTTCTCCTCGGTGCTGCCGGCTGGCTTTTGCCGATGGGGCTCATCTGGTTCGGCATCGTGAAGCTCATCCGCGATGGCTCGCTCTGGCCTCGGAAGACCATCGGCCTGCTGATCCTCCTCGTGGCGGGCTCGGTCTGGCTCCACGCCGCGAACTTTCCTTTTGTGGACTGGGCGCTTCGTTGTCGTGCTCCGGGACCGGGAGGCATCGTCGGCTACAGTCTCGGCGGCTTCGTGTTTGTGAAACTGATCGGACGCGCCGGCACGCTGCTGCTGCTTGGAACCGGCTACCTCGTCGCCCTCCTCCTTTTCACCGGCCACCAACCGATCCGCTTCACCAAGGCTTGCTTTCGCCTCGCCCGCCTCAAGCTGGCCGAGTCGCGCGAAAAACGCAGTGCCGCCGGAATCGCCGCTGCCCGCCAGGCGGAACTCGACGCCGAGAAAGAACGCCAACGCGATCAACGCCGCCGCGAACGCGAATCCGCCAAGGCCGCTTCGACTCCCGCCACCGCGCCCGTCGTCGATGGCGGACAGGCCTTGCTGCCCCTTCGCGAAACCCCGCCACCCCAGATCATCGATGCTTCCCAGCGTCGCGCCAACGAACCAGCTCCGGGTGAGCGACCCTTCGAACGCAAGAAGCCCTCCCATCTCTCCCTCGCCACCACCGGCTTCGAGGACTACGAGCTGCCGGGCTTCGACCTGCTCGACATCACCGAGACCGATGAAACGCCCGAGGCCGCGAACCGCGATGAGCTGCTCTCCACCCAGCGCGTCATCATTGACACGCTGAAGGCCTTTGGCATCGACGTTACCCCTGGCGACATCACCCGTGGCCCCACGATCACCCGCTACGAGATTTATCCCAGCACCGGGTTACGCGTCTCACGCATTTCCCAGTTAGAGGCCGACCTAGCCCGCGCCACCTGCGCCGAGCGCATCAACATCCTCGCCCCCATCCCCGGGAAAGACACCGTCGGCATTGAGATTGCCAACTCCCAGAAGGTCGCCGTTCCCCTTCACGAACTCCTCAGCGATCCCGAGTTCCGCTCCGCCAAGAAGAAGATCCCGCTCGCCCTCGGCAAGGACGTCTATGGCAATACGGTCATCGGCGACCTCGCCGCCATGCCGCACCTTCTCGTCGCAGGTGCCACCGGATCAGGGAAATCGGTCTGCATCAACTCCATCATCGCCTCCATCCTTTTCAAGTTCGGCCCCGATGAACTCCGCTTCATCATGGTCGATCCCAAGGTGGTGGAAATGCAGATGTACAACAAGCTGCCCCACCTTGTGGTTCCCGTCGTCACCGATCCGAAGAAGGTCGTCGCCGCGCTCAAATGGGTCGTGAACGAGATGGAGAAGCGCTACCGCATCTTCGCGAAGGTGGGCGTGAGGAACTTCGACGCGTACAACGTTCGAGTCCGACCTGAAAAAGCCGCGCCTGCTCCTGTGGTCGCTCCGGAACCGTCCGGTGGGGAGCCCGAGGAAGAGCCAACGCTGGACGCGAATGGCGACAAGACACCCGCCTCCCATTTCGCTCCGCCTTGGGCGACTGAGGACAGCGATGAACCTGACGAGGCCATGGACTCGATCGCGTCCGCCCTTGCATCCGGTGAACTCGGCCCCGAAGCCGATGAGGACGAACTCATCCCCGACGAGGATGAAATGCCCGACCGATTTCCTTACATCGTGGTCCTCATCGACGAGCTCGCCGACCTCATGCAGACCGCCCCGGCGGATGTGGAAATGTGCATCGCCCGCATCGCCCAGAAGGCTCGTGCCGCTGGCATTCATCTCATCATTGCCACCCAGACGCCCCGCGCCGATGTGGTCACCGGCATCATCAAGGCCAACATCCCGTGCCGCATCGCCTTCCAGGTTTCCTCCGCCCTCGACTCCCGCGTCATCCTTGATACCAAGGGCGCCGACAAGCTCGTCGGAAAAGGGGACATGCTTTATCTTCCACCGGGCTCCGCGAAGCTCGAACGCGCCCAGGGTGCCTTCGTTTCCGACCACGAGGTTGAGCGGCTCGTCGAACACTGCTCGAAGCAGGCCGCACCCAACTTCGTTTCCGAAATCCAGGCCTCCATCGATGGGGGAGGGGAAGACGATGAGGATGACGTTTCCGATGCGGATGAAGAACTCATCGTCAAGTGCATCGAGGTCGCCCGCCAGGAACAGAAGTGCAGCACCTCCCTGCTTCAGCGCCGTCTCCGTCTCGGCTACACCCGGGCCGCCCGCATGGTGGACATTCTGGAAGCAAGAGGAGTCGTCGGCCCCGGAGACGGAGCCAAGCCCCGCGAGGTCTATCTCAAATAGGAGTTGCGACATTCCTGTCGCAACAAGCACTCCAAACAGGCGGAATCGTGTGCCAAACAGCGATCGCCGGTTTCGACCTTGGTGTTTGAGGACTACCTATCAGGGTAAGTCATGCATGTTCGTGGGCAGCGGCTTTTCAAGAAACCACGGCAATGGACTTTCCTGCTCCTTGAAATGCGAAAGTGCATCAGCTGAATACGGATGTTGCTCCCACTGCTAGATCAGCCTGCCAACGGGTATCGACAGGCTGATTTTGGATCCTGTGTCTGAATCCCCTTACGGCAAATTCGTCACTCCCATCAGGAACTTGTCGCACTCGCGTGCAGCTCCGCGGCCTTCATTGATGGCCCAGACGACGAGCGACTGGCCACGGCGTACGTCGCCTGCGGCGAAGACGCCGGGGACATTGGTGGTGAAGGTGCCATGCTCGGCCTTGATGTTGGAGCGGGCATCGGTCTCCAGGGCGAACTGGTTCACGACTTCGCTTTCCGGACCAGTGAAGCCCATGGCGAGGAGCGAGAGCTGGCAGGGAAGGGTGCGCAGAGTGCCTTCGATTTCCTTCGGGAACATGCGGCCCTGCTCGTCCTTGGCCCACTCGATCTGCACGATCTCAAGCCCGCTGAGGTTGCCGGCTTCATCCTTGAGGAAGCGCTTGGTCTGAACGAGGTAATGGCGGGGATCGCTGCCTTGAAGGGCTGCGGCTTCTTCCTGCCCGTAGTCCATCTTGTAAACCTTCGGCCACTCCGGCCACGGGTTGTTCGCGGCGCGCTTTTCGGGTGGCTGCGGCATGATCTCCAGCTGGATCACGCTCTTGCATCCGTGACGCAGGCTGGTGCCCACGCAGTCGGTGCCGGTGTCGCCACCACCGATGACCACGACGTCCTTGCCGGTGGCATTGAGGTCTGGGTTGGTGCCGTCGAACTTGTGATCGAGCTGGTAGCGGGTGTTGGTCGTGAGGAACTCCATCGCAAGATAGACTCCCTTGGCATCACGTCCTTCGATCGGCAGGTCACGACCTGCGGTGGCCCCGCAGCAGAGAACGACGGCGTCGAACTCATCGCGCAGTTTCTCGGCGGTCCATTCGCTGTCCTTCCCAATGAAGATGCCCGTCTTGAATGTGATGCCTTCCTCGGCGAGCAGATTCACGCGACGTTGGACAACGAGTTCCTTGTCGAGCTTCATGTTCGGGATGCCATACATCAGCAGGCCGCCGATGCGGTCTTCACGTTCGAAGACGGTGACGCTGTGGCTTGCCTGATTTAGCTGATCGGCACAGGCGAGTCCGGCAGGACCCGAGCCCACGACGGCGACTTTCTTGCCGGTGCGAATTTCCGGGATACGGGCGGTGACCCAGCCTTCCTCCCAGCCACGATCGATGATCGCGCACTCGTTGTTTTTGATCGTCACGGCGGGCTCGATCACGCTGAGCACGCAGGAGCCTTCGCAGGGAGCGGGGCAGACGCGACCGGTGAACTCTGGGAAATTGTTGGTCTTGTGAAGGCGCTGAAGGGCTTCCTTCCAGCGACCACGGAAGATCAGATCATTCCACTCGGGGATCAGGTTGTTCACCGGGCAGCCGCTGGCCATGCCTGAAACCAGATGGCCGGTGTGGCAGAAGGGAGTGCCGCAGTCCATGCAGCGCGAGCCCTGCGCACGTTGGGTTTTCTCGTCGGAGTGAATCTTGAACTCGCGCCAGTGCTTGATGCGTTCGGTCGGTGCGGCCTCCGCATCAGTGACGCGGTCCACTTCCATGAATCCTGTTGGTTTGCCCATTTTCGAAAAAGTTATCGGTTAGAAGTTATTGGTGATTGGAGGAATCAGTTCCCTCCGACCCGTGCGAGGTCCTTGAGGTTTTCCTCGAAGGCGGCCATCGCAGCTTCGTCTCCTGTTAGGCCCTGTTCTTCGACGCGCTTGAAGGCTTCCAGCATGCGCTCGTAGTCGCGTGGCAGGACCTTGAAGAACTTCGGCAGCTCGGCGTCCCAGTTTTCCAACAGGAACTTCGCGCGGGCCGAACCGGTGTAGCCGTTGTGGCGTTCGATCGCACCCTTGAGCGTGCTGATGTCGGCATCGCTGCACTCGATGAGGCGGTAAAGATTCACCATCTCATGGTTGAGTCGCTTCTCGAACTGACCATCGATGTCGTAAACGTAGGCGACACCGCCGGACATGCCTGCCGCGAAATTGCGGCCGGTTTCACCGAGAACGATCACCTGGCCGCCGGTCATGTATTCGCAGCCGTGGTCGCCGACGCCTTCAACGATGGCATGAGCGCCGGAGTTGCGGACGCAGAAGCGTTCACCGGCGATGCCGTTGAAGTAGGCCTCGCCGCTGGTCGCTCCGTAGAGGGCGACGTTGCCGATGAGGATGTTGTCCTCGGCCTTGAAGCGGGCTCCGGCGGTCGGGTAAATGATCACCTTGGCTCCGGAGAGGCCTTTGCCGACATAGTCGTTGGCGTCGCCCTCGAGTCGGAAGGTCATGCCGGGTGGCGTGAAGGCGGCGAAGGACTGGCCTGCGCTGCCGGTGAACTTGAGGTCGATGGTGTCTTCCGGAAGTCCCTTGGCTCCGTATTTCAACGAGATTTCGCTACCGGTGATGGTGCCGACGACTCGGTTGACATTGATGATCGGAAGCTCGGCCTTGACCTTTTCACCGCGCTCGATGGCTGGGGCGCAGATCTTGAGCAGGTGGGTGTTGTCGAGGGCGGCATCGAGTCCGTGGTCCTGATCAATCTGATGATAGGCACCAACGTTCTCGCCGACATCCGGCTTGTGGAAGATGGCGGTGAGATCGACTCCCTTGGCCTTCCAGTGTTCGGTGGCTTCGCGGGTGTCGAGGCACTCCACCTTGCCGACCATTTCATTGATCGTGCGGAAGCCAAGCTCGGCCATGATCTCGCGGAATTCCATGGCGATGAAGGTCATGAAGTTCACGACGTGCTCCGGCTTGCCCTCGAAGTTCTTGCGAAGCTCCGGGTCCTGGGTGGCGATGCCGACCGGGCAGGTGTTCTTCTGACAGACGCGCATCATCAAGCAGCCGACCGTCACCAGCGGCGCGGTGGCGAAGCCGTATTCCTCGGCGCCGAGAAGGGTGGCGATGGCGACATCGCGACCGGTCTTGAGCTGGCCATCAGTCTCGACGATCACGCGGCTGCGAAGGTCGTTGAGGAGGAGGATCTGGTTGGTCTCCGCAAGGCCGAGTTCCCAAGGGGCTCCGGCGTTGAAGATGGAGGACGATGGGGAGGCTCCCGTGCCGCCATCGTGACCGGCGATCAGGATCACGTCGGCATGGGCCTTCGCAACGCCGGCGGCGATCGTGCCGACTCCGACCTCCGCGACGAGCTTCACATTGATGCGGGCGCGTGGGTTGGAATTCTTCAGGTCGTGGATGAGTTCCGAAAGGTCCTCGATCGAGTAGATGTCGTGGTGCGGAGGAGGGGAAACGAGTCCCACGCCCGGAGTCGAGTAGCGGACCTTGGCGATCCACGGATAGACCTTGGAGCCGGGAAGCTCACCGCCTTCACCGGGCTTCGCGCCCTGCGAAATCTTGATCTGGATTTCGTCGGCGTTGACGAGGTATTCGCCGGTGACACCGAAGCGACCGGAAGCGACCTGCTTGATGGCGGAGCGCTTGCTGTCGCCGTTCGGCATCGGAACGAAACGTGAGGGATCCTCGCCGCCTTCGCCGGTGTTCGACTTGCCGCCGATGCGGTTCATCGCGATGGCGAGGGTTTCGTGGGCCTCCTGTGAGATCGAGCCGTAGGACATGGCCCCTGTCTTGAAGCGCTTGGTGATCTGTTCGACGGTCTCGACTTCCTCAAGCGGCACCGGCGGGCGGTTGCTCTTGAACTTCATCAGGCCGCGAAGCGTGGAGAGGTTCTCGCTCTGGTCGTTCACCTTCTTGGCATACTGCTTGAAGATATCATAACTGCCGGTGCGAGTGGACTTCTGGAGAAGGTGGATGGTTTCCGGATTGAAGAGATGGAACTCTCCATCACTGCGCCACTGATAGACGCCGCCGGTATCGAGGGCGGCTTCCTCAGACTCGATGTGGCGATCTGGGAAGGCCTCGCGATGGCGGATGAGGGCCTCTTCGGCGACTTGATCGAGGTCGGAGCCCTCGCAGCGGCTGGAAGTGCCGCAGAAGAACTTGTTCACGAGATCGGTGCTTAGGCCGATGGTTTCGAAAATCTGCGCACCGCGATAGGAGGCGACGGTGGAAATGCCCATCTTGGCCATGGTCTTGACCACGCCCTTGATCGAACCCTTCAGGAAGTTGTAAACGGCCTTGTCGAAGTCGATGGCAAGCATGTCGTCGGCGATCATCTTGTGCATGCACTCGAAGGCCATGTAGGGGTTGATCACGTCCGCACCGAAGCCGATTAGGGTCGAGAAATGATGGACCTCACGGGCCTCACCGGTTTCCAGGATGATGGAGACGAGGGTGCGGGTGCCTTTTCCGACGAGATAATGGTGGATGCCGCCCATCAGCAGGAGCGTCGGGATCGCGGCATTGGCCTTGTCGATGTTGCGATCGGAAAGGATCAGCAGATTGCAGCCATCGGCGATCGCCTGGTCGGCTTTCTTGCAGATAGCATCAAAGGCGGCCTCGAGTCCCTCGCCACCCTTGTCGGCGGGGAAGAGGGCGTCGATGGTGGCCGACTTGAATCCGTCGGCCTCGATTTCGCGAAGCTGGGCGAGCGCCTTATTGTCGATCAGCGGGCTGTCGAGTCGGATCATGCGGCAGCTCTTCGGTCCGGGAGCGAGCAGGTTGCCTTCCGAGCCGATGAAGGTCTCGGTCGACGTCACGAGTTCCTCGCGGATGCAGTCGAGGGCCGGGTTGGTGACCTGGGCGAAGATCTGCTTGAAGTAGTGATAGAGGTGCTTCGGCTTCTGGGAAAGTACGGCGAGTGGCGTATCATTGCCCATCGACGAGATCGGCTGGACTCCGGTGGAAGCCGTGGGTCCGAGAAGCATGCGGAGATCCTCGTAGGTGTAGCCGAAGGCGAGCTGGCGCGCGACGATGCGGTCCTCCTCGACGGTCTTCGCGGCCTTTGGAGCCGGGAGGTCCTTCAGAGTGATCCGATTTTCCGCGAGCCACTGCTGGTAGGGCTTGGCGGAATAGACGCGCTTCTTGACCTCCTCGTCGGGAACGATGCGGCCTTCCTTCATGTCCACGAGGAACATGCGGCCGGGACGCAGGCGGCCCTTTTCAATGATCGTCTTCGGATCAAGGTCGGGCACGACTCCGACTTCCGAGGCCATGATGACAAGATCATCGTCGGTGACATAATAGCGGCTCGGGCGGAGGCCGTTGCGGTCGAGCACGGCACCGATCTGTTGGCCGTCGGAAAAAGTGATCGAGGCCGGTCCGTCCCAGGGCTCCATCATGCAGGCGTGGAACTCGTAGAAGGCCTTCTTTTCCTCATCCATGGTGGTGTGACGCTCCCAAGGCTCCGGGATCATCATCATCATGGCGTGCACCAGGTCGTAGCCGCCGTAGTGCATGAACTCGAGGGCGTTGTCGAAACGAGCGGAGTCCGAACCGTCCTCGATGATGATCGGGAACAGGTTCTCGATTTCGGTGCCGAAAAGGTCCGACTGACAAAGCGCCTGGCGGGCCTTCATGAAGTTGGCGTTGCCCATGACCGTGTTGATCTCGCCGTTGTGGGCGATGAAGCGGTTGGGATGGGCACGCGACCAGCTCGGGAAGGTGTTCGTCGAGAAGCGGGTATGCATCAGGGCCAATGCCGACTCGAAATCCGGGTCGTGGAGGTCCGGGAAATAGGTCGAGAGCTGGCAGGGGGTGAGCATGCCCTTGTAAACCATCGTCCGTGCGGAAAGACCGGTGACGTAGTGGTAGTCAGCCCCCGGGAAAGTGTTGCCCTTGTTGCCGTGGACGTCACGGAACTGGTTCGGAATCTCGTTCCGGCGGATCCAGGCACCGACGCGCTTGCGGATCACGTAGAGCTTCCGCTCGAAGTCCATCGGGTCGGTGATGTCGTCGCTCATGCCGATGAAGACCTGCTTGATGGTCGGCTCGTAGCGACCGGAAGTCTTGCCGAGGATCTCGCTCTTCACCGGAACCGTACGCCAGCCGAGAAACTTCTGGCCTTCGTCGCGGATGACGAGTTCGAAGACCTGCATCGCGACCTCGCGAACAGCGGGCTCGGGAGAAAAAAAGATGCAGCCGGAGCCGTACTCGCCTTCAGGTGGCAGGGTGACGCCCTTCTTGGCCATTTCCCGACGCAGAAACTTGTCCGGCATTTGGACGAAAATGCCAGCACCGTCGCCTGTCGCCGGGTCCGAGCCACTGGCACCGCGATGGTCCATGTGCTCGTTCATCGTCAGGGTCTTGACGATGATGTCGTGGGAACGTTTGCCTTTCAGGTGGGCGATGAATCCGACGCCGCAGGCGTCCTTCTCACGTGAGGGGTGCCAAAGGCCTTGCGGTTCAGGCCAGCCAAAAGGGGACTTCTGCGGTGATGACATGGGATTGGATGGGAGAGTCGATTGAAAATGGTGGTGCAGGACGACCATTCAAGGTCCCTGCGCGTGATTTACTGAAGAAAAACGGCTGCTTTTTCCGGAACTAGCGAGCACCGGATGGCGGGCACAGACGAAATCGGGCTGGAAACGAAGGAACCTAAGGGGCGCGAAGGATTCCTTTCAAAAACCTCGGGATCAAGTCTTGATTCGTAGGAAACCTTCCTTCCTATGGCTGATCTGCACTTCTCAGCTGGATGTCGCCGATCTCCACATGCGACGGGGCTTCAAGAATCGAAAGGACACATCGTGCAACATCCACAGCCTCAAGCATCTTCATGTGGGCACGGATGCCCTTGAGAGTGTCTTCACGACCCATGAAATAGGTTTCAAGCAGGGGGGTATCGACAAACCCGGGCGACACGCAGGCCACCTGAACCCGGGAACCGCTTGCTTTCAACTCCAGCCGCAGGGCGTCGGTGATCGCCCGGACTGCGAACTTGGTGGGGGAATAGAAGCCGCCGGTAGGAGGCACGCGATGACCACTCATCGAGGAAATGTTCACGATCCGTCCGCCTTGAATCGGAAAATGCCTGAGGGAGAGCTGCGAACAAAGCGCAAGAGCGGCGACGTTCACCCGCCACATTTCCTCCCAGTCGGCGGGATTTCCGTCGGAAATGCGGGCCAGATGGGCGACGCCGGCCGAGTTCACCAGGGCGTCGATCCGACCCAGACTCTGGAAAATGGCGAGGATGTCCTCATGGCTGGTGAGATCCGCTTGGATTGGGAAAACCTCCTCGGGCAGGGCCGAAGGACGCCGGGTTACGCCAAGGACGTTGGCTCCGCGTTCGAGGAGCAGTTCGCAGAGAGAAAGACCGATGCCGCTGGAGGCGCCGGTGACGAGGATGGTTTGGCCTTGGACGGGAGACATGGAGTTCAGGACGGCTGCGCACCCCCCGTGGCCCCGAACAGCTGACCGAGGTCCGGGAGGTCAGCGGCGGAGTGGGCGGGTTGCGCGGACACGATCCTGCCATTCCTGAAAAGAAATGCACCAGGCATTTGCAGGCCATCGCCAGCCAGATGGCCGACTCCACAACCTTTGAAGACGGCGACAGTCCCTCTCCACCAAACCCGAGGGCCGAACAGCTCCAGGAATCCGCCTTTTCCAAGTCCGAACGCCCGATAAAGCTCGCAACGCGGATCGGCGATCCGGGCCACGCCACTCCGCTCGCCGAGGTAGGTGGTTTCCCGGCCGTTCTGGAGCATATGGACCAGCACGAGCCGCGATCCGTGTTGATCGGCCTCGGCCTGCAGACTTTGGAGACCCCGCAGGATCTGACGGGTAAAGGTGCAGCCGAAATGACGGAGGAACACCAAGACCAGAGTCTTGTCACGTGAGGCCTCGGACAATGTCTCTCCGGATGAGAGTCGATAGTCGTTCGAGGCCTCTTCGATGCTCAGCGGAGTCTGCCGCGTCGGGCGGATGCCGATATGAGCCTTGACCGTTGACCAAAGGATCATCGACAGCGGCACCCACCAGACCAGATCGTCCACTGCCAGAATCCAACAGGCCCGCTGCGGAATCTCACCATTGGCGAAGGCCATGGCTCCGCCCACGATCGTCAGGGTGGACTTCAAAAAGGCCGCCAGCACCACGGGCCAGTGCTTTACCGGCGAACGCGCCGCCACCAGCAGCCCGACCCCGATGGCTGCGGAAACCAGTCCCATCGCCCGCCACAACATGGGGTGGTTCGGTCTCGCGATCCCCGACCAGTCGAACCACTGGTAGGGCCAGGCGTTGGCCCAGATTCCGAAGGCCAAATGATACAGCCCGACCAGAACCAAGGTAATTTTCATCCATCTCGGCGTGTCACAGAATCCGTCCCGGCAATCAAAAGGCATGCGTGATCCTAGACGGCATTTCGCAACGCGCAACCGGCAGAGTGGCCTCTTAAAAGCCGGACTGCAGAAACTGTGAATTCACAAACTGCTCGATCATGGGGAGTCCGCAGCCCGACATCTCGGAAACAGGGAAAAGGCAAGGCGGGGTCGACCCGATCCGTTCGAGAGCGCGGCGGCAAACGCTGGTGTTGCTGATTTTTCTCAAAAGCTTCAGTTCCTTGATGAGAGCACGCTCGGTCACGCGGCCTTGCTTCACTTCCTCGACCAGCATCATCAGGTAACTCGGAAGAATCAGGCTCAGCATCCGCACATGTCGTTCGTCCTGTCGGTCCGCTTGCGGCAGTCCAATGAGGCAATGGCACTTACTGAGGAAAAGGTGGAGGGGGTCAATGACGCGGACGCCGCTGAAAACCGGAGCTCTCAGCTTCAGCCTCGAAAGTTGATCGGCTGGGATTCCATAGATTACCGGCAAAAATCCACGCGTCGCAGGGGGGAGCTGCTTAAAGTTAGAATTCCCAGTTGGCCGTCAACCGGTGAGCTTCCGATTGCGAGTCTTCTACCTTCGCTTGCCTTGAGGTGCTCCCACAACTTCCCACTCAGCCACACATCACAATCCTTTGAGGTGAACGGCCTCAGTGACCGCAAGTCACCGGATCGTTCCGAGAAGTAAAAACTTTAAGCCCAGAAATTGACCGCCTGGCCTCCAATCAAGAACTGCTCAGAAGACTGCTTTTCCAGGCTCCGCAGGAACTCGATGTAGTCCTTGATGCCAGAAACGGAATCACTCACTTGCCGATCACGTCTGCCAGGTTCGAGAAGGAGCCATTCTTGAAATACTCTTCGGGAAAAATCGAATTCTCCCGCTGAATGACCTCTGGGCTTTCTCCCTTTTCCAATCGCTCACGATCCTCCCGGCGCGATGCCTTCTTGGCTGCATCTCGTGAAGCTCGATTGACGCTTTCGGGAATCTCCATCGTTCGATATCGCGGAAAGCTAGGCAAAATCACACTGGCTGTCAAACCGCCAGCAAGCGCCCGGAAATTTCACAACAACTTCATCCATTCCTTGAATGATCGGAGCAGCTTCCAAGGATGAGCTCCTCCATGGATCGCCCCAACCCGCCCAACACTTCAATCGTGAACCGCCGCACGATGCTGAAACTCCTCACGGCCGGAGCACTTGGATCGTTGATGGATGCCTTTGTGATCGAGCCTGCGTATCTGTCAGTCACCCGACGCGATGTGACCTGCCCACAACTGCCTGCCGGACTCGATGGCCTGAAGGTCGCCCTGCTGTCTGACTTCCATTTTCGCCCCGATCAGGATGAGGATCTCATGGACAAGGT
>JAIYDT010000426.1 GCA_027487355.1 Verrucomicrobiaceae bacterium | reverse complement strand
GACGCGGACGGTTTCCACCGAGAGGCCCAGTCGGTCGGCGATTTCCTTGTTGGCGAGTCCCTTGGTGAGGAGTTCGAGGATCTCGGTTTCCCGCTTGGAAAGCTTCACCTCGTCACCGCCGGCGGGCCGGACCGGAGCGTGGAAGGCCTCGACCACGCGGCGGGCGATTTCCGCGCTCATCGGCGCTCCGCCGGCGCGCACGGCCAGGATCGCCTCGCGGACGTCGGCAGGGGTGGAGCGTTTCAGGAGATAGCCGCAGGCCCCGGCCTTGAGCGCGGCGAAGATCTTGTCGTGATCCCGATAGACGGTGACCATGATGACCTGGGTCTCGGGCAGGTCGCGCTTGATGCGCTCGGTGAGTTCGATGCCGGACATGCCGGGGAGGTTGATGTCCATGAGGACGACCTGGGGCTGGAAGGCGGGAATCTTGATCAGCGCTTCCTCACCGGTGCTCCAGACTCCCACGCACTGGCAGTTCTCGGTGCTTTCCACGATCTTGCGGAGATTTTTTCCGAGAGCTTCGTGGTCTTCGACGATGGCGACGGTGGTGGTCATGGCGTGGGGTGGGTGGGGAGGCGGCGATCCTGAGTGGAACGGAGAGGCATGCGCAACTCAATGCGACAACCGGAGCCGTGGGCGCTGGTGATGGAAACCGTGCCCTGACAGGCTTCCATGCGCTTGCCGAGGTTGGCAAGCCCATCGCCACGCTGGATGTCCTTGAAGTCGAAGCCGACGCCATGATCCTCGACGAGGATGATCAGGATGTCATCGGTGAAGGAAACGCTGAGCCGTGCCAGCTTGGCACCGGAGTGCTTGACGATGTTGTTGAACGACTCGCGCACGGCTAGGAACAGGGCGTGGCGGCGCTCGGGCTCGATTTCCACGTCGGGAATCTCGCGGGTGAGGTCGAAGCGCAGGAAGATTCCGGCCCTTGCGAGGAACTCCTGGCCGGTGGAGGCGATGTATTCGACGATCGAACCGGAGCTGTCATGCCGGGGATCGACCGCCCAGACGATCTCATCGAGAGAACCGACGAGATGCTGGGCTTTCTCGGCGATTTCCTCAAGCGACTCCCGCGATTCGCCTTCGGGCACGGTCTCGGCGGAAATGGCGGCGAGCAGGGAGATCTCGGTCAGGCTGGCACCAAGGTCATCGTGGAGGTCGCGGGCGATTCGCGACCTTTCCGCCTCGCGGGCATTGCGGTCCTTCAGGGCGGCGATGCGCCTCTTCAGCCTGCGGCGGCTGATGAGCCAGCCTGCCGCGACGGCGAAGGCGATGGCCGCGATCGAGACGGCTGTCAGAAACCAGGGCGTCTGCCACCAGTTGGGTTTGATCTCAAGTTCGAGCGAGGCGGGTCTCGCACTGGTCACGCCGTCGCCGTTGGTGGCGGTGACTTGAAAGGTGTAATTGCCCGGAGGCACCGCTTCGTAGCTGACGCTGCGGTTGGTGCCGAGTTCGCGCCATTTGTCGTCGAGCCCATCGAGCTTGACCCGGAAGCTGACCTTCTCAGGGGCGCTGAAACTTGGGGCCGTGAAGTGGATTTCCAGCCTCTCTCGACCAGGGCCTGCGGTGACCAGTCCACCTGGATTGCTGATCTCGCCGTTGCTGGTCTTGACCGATTCGAGGATCACCTCCGGGGAAACCTCATTGAGCAGGATGTTCTCGGGGTGGAGCTTGGCGAGGCCGCGCGTGGTTGGAAACCAGAGGCTGCCGTCCTTCGAACGCCATGCTGCGGGATGGGCACCCCCGAAACACTCGCGGGTGTTCAGCCCATCCGATCGATCCAGCCGCAGCCAGGGAACGAAGCCGGGCTTTCCGAGGTCATCGCGCTTCGCCCGGAAGATGCCGCCGAGCGAGCCGAGCCAGAGATCGCCCCGCTGGTCCTCGATCGCGGCGGTGATGCGGGGATCGGGAAGGCCCTCGGAGGTGCCATAGCGCCACCAGCGACCCTTTGCATCACGATGCAGCAGACCGCTCCCGAGCGTGCTGACCCAAAGATCGCCATTTTTTCCTGAGGCGATCCCGGAGATCCGGCGGCCGGCGGCCAAAGGCGTGACGGCGGATTCCGTGGAGAAGGTCCTGCCGTCGAAGCGGACCAGTTGTCCCTCGCTGGTGCCGATCCACAGGGTTTTTCCCTCGCCGAGCAGCATGGCCGAGGGTTTACCGGGCAATCCCTTGCTGGCGTCGAATTTCTCGAGCAGTTGGTCCTTCCAGCGGATCAGGCCATTGACCCCACCGAGCCAGAGGCCTCCGTCACCGTCATCCGCGATGGCGTCCACCTTCGCGATCGGAGTGGTGCCCGTTTGCTTGACGGAAAGAAACTTGCCGCCGTTCCAAATGAACAGGCTGCCGTCCCGGGTGGCAGCGTAGAAGCGGCCTGCCTGATCTTCGAAAAGGACGGAAATCGCCCGCTGCTCCAGGGAGTCCGCCACCGTGACGTGATGGGTGACGAGGCCCTTCTCGATGCGGTCGATACCCCCCGATCGATCCCCAATCCACCAGACGCCCGAGTGGTCCTGGATGACGGAAGTGGGCGCTGTGGGGCCGACGCCGGGACGCAGGATGCTGACCCTCCGGTCGCGAATGCGCACCAGGCCCCCGGTCTGGAGGGCCGCCCAGATGTTTCCCTCGCGGTCTTCGGCCAGTTCGGCGATGCCGTTGTCATCCTTGAGCACGTCGATCGTTTGGCCGCCACCAGGCAGGGTCACGGTGAGTCCGGAGGCTGTCCCGGAACTCCACAAGCGGCCGTGCCGATCAATCAGCTTCATTTCGGTCACGCCGGGCAGGTAGCGACCCCTCTCGCTCCAACGGACTCGATCCTCGTCCAGTTTCGCCTGGATCGCCGTGTCAGGCTTCGCGGGCATCGCCCCGTGGGTTGCCGTCCAGTGCCAGGTCTCAGCGCCTCGAACGATCCAGAGCGAACCGCCATCGCCCTGGATGACCTGGCTGACATCGTGCACGTTGGCCTGTCTCTGATCATCGAGGATCCGGATCAGCGAGCGACCGTCCCAGCGCAGCAGGCCGGCGCTTTCCGTGGAAATGCAGATCGATCCATCGGCGAATGGGATGATGTAGCGGGCAGCGAGCCGTGCCAGGGACGAGGGGGCGCTTTCAGGGAATCCGCTGAAGCTCACGCCATCGAAACGGGCCACCCCTTCCGCCGTGGCGACCCAGAGATAGCCATCGGCCGATTGCGCTACCGATCGCACGGCGTTTCCTGGCAGACCCTCCTCGGACTGCCAGACCCGTGTCATGAATTCCGGAGTCGCCGCCATTGCCGGGAGACCGCCCAGCATCATCGCCGCGAAAAGGCGGAGCATCGGCTTGGGCAGCGGAAAGGACATGGGCGGAAAGCATGGGCATTCCATCCGGGCTTGCAAGCAAGCCGTCAGGGGAAGGTGTTCGAGCGGCTCCCTTCTGATGCCGAGGTTCCGGGTTGTCGAAGATTTGGCTCGATCCGCAAACGCGATCATTCAGTCTGGCCTCCATGCGTGCCTTGAATTGCTCGATCTGTCATCGTCGTGATTTCCTTCGCTCCGCGCTCATGGGATCGGCGGCGATGTTCACCATTCCGGGAGCTTTCGCGGAGGCACTGACCGCCACCGCTGCTCAGACCGAGGGGCCGTT
>JAIYDT010000452.1 GCA_027487355.1 Verrucomicrobiaceae bacterium | reverse complement strand
GCGCAGCTTGTCTGGAAACACGGACATCGCCCTTGTTCGGCAGGCCCTCGCGCGGGTGATGATTCCAGTTCTTGTTTGTGCCTTGATCCTGGTAACCGCCACTTTGCCAGCCCAACGCGCTGAAGAGCGCTATTGGTCCAAAAAGAACACCCTTTATCGAATGGATCCCAGCCACGCGTCAATGAGCCGTTACGAATGGGAGGTGACGGAGCAGATGAAGGCAGAGCTTCTCGAGATGATGTCGCCGCTGGACTCGATCACGCACTGAGTACGAGCCCACAAATCCGTGCTCTCTTGATCTCGCCAGAATCGGATTTCCTGCTAGGAACGCAGGGTGTCCGATGCTTCCGAACGCTTTCTCGATCTGGCGACCAAGCCGCTTGAGGGGAATCCTGAGCTGCAGGTTCATGCCCGCTGGGAACTTGGGGAGAAGCTGAAGGTGGGGGTGGATGATGAGCTGGAAGATGCGTCAAAGCGGTTGGAACAAAGCGACCAATCGAAATGGAAGCCGAAGCGGGTCCTTTGGGGATTGATCCTGTTCGGCGTCGGACTTCTGGGGCTGAGCGCTTCGATGTGGATGCCTCAGCGGCATATCGCAACCTTCATGCTCTGCCCCGAGGTGCCCATGATGTCGTCCGGAAAGTTTGACGAGGAGGATAAGCTGATGGTGAGCCGCTTTCGTGGTGAGGACCAGATGTTTGTCGGGGGCCAATTCCACAAGCTACAGGAACTCCATCCATCCGATCCGAAGTATTTTGCACCTGGGTTCGAATATGAACTACAAAGGAATCAAGGTGATGGAGGAAAATCCCTATTGGCCAAGCTGAAACATGTGATCGAAATTGATCCTGACAACGGTTGGTGGCCGTTCGTCGCGGCCGCCGTCATTTCCAAAAAGCCCTACCTGGTGGTGATTCCACCCAACGGTCTGCACCTGGATTGGCTGCCTGAGGAACACGGGGAAACGGATCTTGCGCTTCGTCTTTACCACAAGGCCGCATCCTCCCCTCGATTTGATAATTACCTAACGGCGATCAACACTCGGATGCTCTCTGTGTGGCCTCCTGCGAACAATGTTCAGGATTCTGCTCTGCGAGCCTTCCACATCCGCCTGGGGGAGGACTGGCAGGATCCATTTGCATTCCATCGAATTCTTGAAGAGCGGGCTCAAAAACTTGAAGACCAGGGGGACATTCCAAACTTCAGAATTCTGCTCAACGACTGGATCAGATTGAACAAAGCCCGGGCCAAGGATTTCACTCAATTGAGTGACCTGCATCTGAGGACCAGCTCCTTTTGGGTAAGTCTTCCAACATTCATCAAGACAGCGAAGAAGCTTGGACTGCACGAAGAGGCGTTTGCCCTTGAGAAATCCAAAGCCGCCCTGAATCAACTGAGTGGTCACTACCCTACCAATACAGACTATCACCGAGCATTCCGATCGCATGGAAGTTTACTGACTTCGTACTTCACAAGCAATAGAGGCGATTGCGGAATGGTGGGCGACTATTTTGAGGGACGATATCCACCGATGACGGTCGAAAGGCTGAAACCGAACCGACGATCCGAGCACGCCTACATTGCCCAACTCATGAGCCTGCCGCTCGGGCTGTTGCTCCTGGTGGCCACGACTGTTCTTTTCCTGTTCCGCTTTCGAACCGGCAGGCTCTGCGGGAGATCTCCGGGAGGATGGCTGACCTATTTGACCGTCGGGACTGGTTCCAGTGTGTGGGCTTCGGGGTCCTGTTGCCGATTCTTTACTTCGGCGTCATCCGCTATCTCACGCCATTCGGCGGCCTGGGCCGGTATACCGGTTCGGATGGCCAAAGTATCGAAAGTGTGAGGTTCGCGCTGCTTTTCCTGCTGATGGTTTCCTGCTCACTGCTGGTCCTGCGGAGAAGACTGAAGGCGAGGATGAGTTTCCTCAAGTTACCCGACCGGAAAGAGACGATTGGAGTGAATTTGACGACTGCGGGTTTCGCGATCCTGCCTCTGCTTGGGGCCTGCTTTCGGTTCAACCAGGACCAGTTTGTCAGCTTCAACATACCGCTGATCATCCCGGTCCTTCTGATGATAGGCGTCCTGCTGGTCTGGCTGGTGGCCTTGGTCTTGCGCTTCCTATTCGGAAGCCGGGAGCAGGCCCTGCGCCGCCAGATCCTCTCGCGGCTGATGGTCCGCACGATGATCTGGGCCTTCGCGATCGTTTGCTGCACCATTCCCCTTCACATGGTGGAGGAGCGATTCTGGGTGAAGCGGGACACCGTGCTGCGGGCGGACCCGGAGCATCCAGCGAGAACCCGCTACGAGTGGGAGGTCATCCAGCAGATGAAGGGAGAATTCCTCGAAGTCCTCGCGCCGCTGGAGGCCATTTCACGGTGATTTCTGGGGAAAGCTCCTCGATTTCCCCTTGGCGGACGGCGATCCCGGGCTTACAAACCCGCCGCCATGACACGCACCTCCATCGAACGCTGTGCAATTGCCTTCATCATTGCCCTGAGCGGCACCTTCTGCTGGGCGGTCTTCACCGTCCTGAAGACGATGGGAATCCTTTGATTC
>JAIYDT010000114.1 GCA_027487355.1 Verrucomicrobiaceae bacterium | reverse complement strand
TCGTCGGCATCCTTGGAGGAGCTGCCTTCGGGATTGAATTTGGTCTGGATGATACGAGCGATGCGGGCACCGGGCTCGTTGATCGTGGCGAGCAACTTCGAGAGAATCGCTTCGCGGGAAGGAATGTCGGCGATCGACTGGAGCTTGTCGCCCGTGAGGACGGCGCCGTCGAGGATGCCGACCTTCATTTCCGGCTTCTTGAACTCCTTTTCGAAGTTCTTGATGGCCTTGGCGGCAGCGAAGACTTCGCTGTCACCCATGACGAAGGCGGTCTGGCCCACAAGGCTTTCAGCGATGTCGGGAAGACCCGCTTCCGTCAGCGCTTTCCGCATGTAGGTGTTCTTGGCGACGAGGCACTTGGCACCGCCAGCATTGAGGCGGTTGCGCAGTTCGGTGAACTGCTGGACGGTCATGCCGGTGTAATCGATGACGATCACATAAGGCGACGCGTTGACCCGGTCGAGAAGGCCGTCGATGATGATTTTCTTATCAGGATTCATGGTCGTTGGACGGTCCGGGATTAGGAAGAAGCCTTGGTGTAGAGGCTCGACTCGAGCGGCAGGCCCGGCAGCATGGTGGCCGCGAGGGTGACGCTCTGGATGTAGTTGCCCTTGGCCGTTGGCGGCTTGGCACGGACGACGCTGTCGACGAACGCCTGGGCGTTTTCGAGAAGCAGTTCGGGAGCGAAGGAGGACTTCCCGACGGGGCCGGAAACGTTGCCGTTCTTGTCGAGCTTGAAGTCAACACGACCGGCCTTCACTTCCTTGACGGCCTTGGCGACATCGTCGGTGACGGTGCCGGTCTTCGGGTTCGGCATGAGGCCGCGCGGTCCGAGGACACGGGCGATCTTGCGGACTTCGGTCATCGCATCCGGCGTCGCGATCGCGGCGTCGAAGTCGGTGAAGCCACCCTGCACCTTGGCGATGAGGTCTTCATAACCGACGTGCTCGGCACCGGCAGCCCTTGCGGCTTCTGCGGCGGCACCTTGGGCGAAGACGGCGACCCGGACATTCTTACCGGTGCCGTGTGGAAGGGAAACGGAACCACGAACCATCTGATCGCTCTTGCGAGGATCCACGCCGAGGTGGAACGAGAGGGTGACGGTGGGATCGAACTTCGGAGCCGGGAATTTCTTCACGGTGCCGATTGCTTCATTCAACGAGTAGGACTTGCCAGCTTCGACGAGCTTGACAGCCTCAACGTAACGTTTGCTGCGGTGTTTGGCCATTGGTTTGCTTGGTTTGCAGTTCGGTCGGAAATTGCGGATTGCGCTTCCCTCCTGCGGGGTGCCTCGGGCAGTGATGCCGTTGGCTGGAAATGTCAATTGGAGAGAGATGTCAGCGAGATGCCAACAATCCTTGGATCAATACCCTTCGATTTCGAGGCCCATCTGGCGGGCGGTGCCGGCAAGGATACGGGCAGCAGCTTCGGGGTCCTTGGTGTTGAGGTCGGGCATCTTGATCTTCACGACGTCCATGAGCTGGGCCTTCGTGAGCTTGCCGACCTTGATCTTGTTCGGCTCCTTGGAACCGGAGGCAAGACCGGCAGCCTTCTTGAGAAGGTTGCCCGCAGGTGGCTTCTTGGTGATGAACGAGAAGGTCTTGTCCTTGTAAACGGAGATGACGACCGGAAGGACGTCGCCCGCCTGGGACTGCGTGGTGGCATTGAATTCCTTACAAAACGCCATGATGTTCACACCGGCCTGGCCGAGTGCGGGACCGACTGGCGGTGATGGATTGGCGGCTCCTGCTGGAATCTGGAGCTTGATGAGTTTGACGACTTCCTTGGCCATGGTGTTTCGGAGTTGCGGGGACGTTCTTGAGAGTGGATGGGATCAGGGACTTCCGGCCCTGAGGCGGTGCGATTTCAGGCTCGCTCGACCTGCCAGTATTCGAGTTCGACCGGTGTGCTGCGGCCGAAGATGGTGACGGAAACACGGAGCTTGCCGCGTTCCGGATCGATTTCTTCGACGATGCCGGTCTGGCTCTGGAACGGACCATCGGCGACCTTGACGGTATCGCCGACTTCGAAACTGATGGCGGGGCGGACGTGTTCCTCGCGCTCCTTGATCTGGGAAAGCATCCCTTCGACCTCGCGGGTCCGCATCGGGATCGGGATGTCTTTCGTGCCGGCGAAGCCGATCACGCCGTCCATCTCCTTGATGAAATACCAGGCCTTCTCGACGAGACGGTTGTCTTCGGTCAGGAGGCTCATGTTGACGATGATGTAGCCCGGGAAAAACTTCCGCTTGGTCTCGGTCTTCTTGCCACGGCGGATCTCAGAGACCATCTCGGTGGGAACCAGCGCGTCGAACACGACGTCACCCAGTTCCTCGGCCTCGGCATTGCGGAGGATGCGGTCTTTGACTTTCTGCTCCTGACCGGAAAGAACGTGGACCACGTACCATTGGTCTTTAGCTGGAGGAATTGCGGCCATGTTGGGAAGAGGAAGAAAACGGGAAAGCGGGGAAGCACAGACGGCTTCAACGACCTAAACTGGTGAAGAACGTGACGATCTGAACGTGAAGGAAGTCCCAGGCCTGAACGAAACCGGCGAGAAGGATCATGGCGATCAGCACGACAACCGTCGAATCAACCAATTCGCGATACTTGCGGAGACCCTTGATCTTCGGGTCGGATTCCCAAGGCCAGCTGGCCTTGTGGAGTTCTCCACGGACTTCGCCGGAGAAACTTGAGATCCGCGCCCACTTCTTGACCACCAGGACGAGCAAGGCGATGGAAATGACCCAAACGATGCCTGTTTGCACCCAGCTATCGTTGATCATCAGGAATTTCATTTAGGACAGAGGCGGGGAAAAATGCGTTGAAAAGGATGGCACGGAAGGAGGGACTCGAACCCACAACCAATGGTTTTGGAGACCACTACTCTACCAATTGAGCTACTTCCGTGTTGAGGCGACTGAGGGGCACTCCGGCTGGAAGCCGAAATGCCCCGAAGTCCAGCCCCCTGACCCTAGCCGCGAAGCCGGAGCCGGGGGCCTGTTGTGAAATGATCAGTCGAGGATGTCACCGACACGACCGGCACCAACGGTGCGACCGCCTTCGCGAATGGCGAAGCGCATGGTCTGCTCCATGGCGATCGGCGTGATCAGCTCGACCTCAAGGTTGACGTTGTCTCCCGGCATCACCATTTCGACGCCTTCCGGAAGCTTGATGCTGCCGGTCACGTCGGTGGTGCGGAAGTAGAACTGCGGGCGATAGTTCGAGAAGAACGGGGTGTGGCGGCCGCCTTCTTCCTTGGAAAGGACGTAGATTTCGCCCTTGAACTTGCGGTGAGGCTTGACCGAACCGGTCTTGGCGATGACCTGGCCACGCTCTACGTCGGCCTTCTTGAGGCCACGGAGGAGGAGACCGACGTTGTCACCGGCGCGACCTTCGTCGAGCAGCTTGCGGAACATTTCGATGTCGGTGACGGTGGTCTTCACGGTGTCGCGAATGCCAACGATTTCGACTTCTTCCATCTTCTTCACGATACCACGCTCGACACGACCGGTGCAGACCGTTCCACGACCTTCGATCGAGAACACGTCTTCGATCGGCATGAGGAAAGGCTTGTCGATCGGACGCTCTGGAAGCGGGATGTAGCTGTCGACAGCTTCCATCAGCTTGAAGATGTTTTCCTTCTGGGCGGCGTCGCCGTCGAGGGCGAGCTTGGCGGAACCTTTGACGATCGGAATGTCGTCGCCTGGGAATTCGTAGGTGGAAAGGAGGTCGCGGACTTCCATTTCAACGAGCTCAAGGAGCTCCTCGTCGTCGACGAGGTCAACCTTGTTCATGAACACCACGAGAGCTGGGACACCGACCTGGCGGGCAAGCAGGATGTGCTCGCGGGTCTGGGGCATTGGGCCGTCAGCGGCGGACACGACGAGAATGCCACCGTCCATCTGGGCGGCACCGGTGATCATGTTCTTCACGTAGTCGGCGTGGCCCGGGCAGTCAACGTGGGCGTAGTGGCGGGTCTCCGTTTCATACTCGACGTGCGCCGTGTTGATCGTGATGCCGCGCTCGCGCTCTTCAGGAGCGGCGTCGATGTCGGCGTAGCTCTTCTTCTGGGCGAAGCCCTTGTCGGCGAGGGTGTTGGTGATGGCCGCGGTGAGGGTGGTCTTACCGTGGTCAACGTGACCGATGGTGCCGATGTTGACGTGCGGCTTGTTCCGCTGGAATGCTTCTTTTGCCATGGTGGTTGTTGGTTCGCTTGAGAGGGTCTGGAATGGAGAAAACAAAGCGGCTGGAGCTCGTGGGGGGAATTGAACCCCCGACCTCATCCTTACCAAGGATGCGCTCTACCCCTGAGCTACACGAGCAACGTGGCGTTGCCTTTGCCGTTTCCCACAAGGCGACAAAAATTCCGCGGCCTGCCTCGATTGATCCGGGACTGGACGCGGAACCCCTGAAGTTCTTGTGGGGAAAAGCGGGCGGAACTTAACAAAGCCGACCACTCTGTCAAAAAAAATATCCTTGAAAAGAAGATTTTTCGAGATGCGCTGATTTTAAGGCGCTTGGGACAGGTCTGCGGCGGGCTCGACCGCGTCATTCTCAATCAAATCCGAGACCCGGCGAACCGCTAGGCAGCGTCCGGTCTCCGGATCGAGGTCTACGATGACCCCGCAGAGCCGCACGCTGCCTTTCGCCACGGGAAAGCGGGTCGGGAGGCCGGTCTTGAACCGCCACACCACGGATTCCACCGCGCGTCCGAGCACGGATTCCTCCGGTCCACACATGCCGGCATCGGTCAGGTAGCCGGTTCCTCCCGGGAAAATGGAATCGTCTGCCGTCTGGACGTGGGTGTGGGTGCCCACCACGAACGAGGCTTTGCCATCCAGCATCCGACCCATGGCGATCTTCTCGCTGGTGGTCTCGGCATGGATCTCGACGAAAATCATCCGGACCCCCTCCGCCAGCAGTCGATCGACCTCCGCTTCCACCGCGATGAACGGGTTCTCCAAGGGAGGCTGCATGAATGAACGGCCCTGCACCTGAACGACCGCCACCCGGCCTTTCGCCGTTTCCAGAACGACCGAGCCCGCGCCTGGAGTGCCCGGGGGGTAGTTCAGCGGCCTGAGCAACCTCGGCTCGGTGGGGAAGTAATCAACGATCTCCGACTGGTCCCACACGTGGTCCCCCGTCGTAACCACCGCCGCTCCAGCGCGCAGCAGGTCGATCGTGATCCTGGGGGTGATCCCCCGTCCGCCTGCCGCGTTCTCGCCATTGACGATGATGAAATCAACCGACTGCTCCTCGCGGAACCGATCCAGATTGGCAATGACGGCCTTGCGACCGGGTTCACCCACAACGTCGCCGAGAAAAAGAATGCGAAGAGAAGACATGATGCACAGATTCGTAAGGGTCCTAGCGACCCGACGAGCGAGGTAACCACGCCCCTTCATCCACGCCAACCGAATTTCCCAGATGCCCCGTTCCTTGAAAGTCGTTCTCTCACTGATCCTCGTCGCCGTTCTGGCCGGCTGGCTGATCAGTCGGCCGCCCCCGGAGAGCCCGTCTCCGAAGATCAACCAGGCCCCACCCGTCGAGCCACCACGCGGAACCCTCGCTCCACTTGGCAGCGCACCCGATTGGAGAAAGCTGGAAGCCTACCAGCACACGATCCGTCGTCAGGACTTCGAGTCCCTGATCACGGAAATTTTCACCACCGGCGACGCCTGGAGGTCCTTCATCACCCTGACCGATGAAGAAGCCCTGATCACCACCGATCCCGGCCAGCCCGACCCGGTTTTCCGCCTGGTGTTCGCCCAGCCGGGAAACCAGGCCACGCCACCACGCCACTGGACACCCGGGGACAAACTCCCCGCCGCCCCAGAGGACAAACCCCTTTCCAGCCTAAAGATCGCCATCGACCCCGGCCACATCGGCGGAGCCTGGGCCCAAATGGAGGGACGCTGGTTCTCGGTCGATGGCGGCCCGCCGGTTTGCGAAGGCGACCTGACCCTGAAAGTCGCCCAGCTTCTGAAGCCCAGGCTCGAGAGCCTCGGGGCCAGCGTTTCACTGGTTCGCAGCACCAACGAACCCCTGACGCCACTCCGGCCCGCCGACCTTCTCTCCGAGGCCCCGTCCGATGGCGATCCGAGGAAACAAGCCGAGCGCCTTTTCTACCGCACGGCCGAAATCCGCGCCCGCGCCGAACTCGTCAACCTCACCCTCAAGCCCGACCTCGTGCTTTGCCTGCATTTCAATGCGGAACCCTGGGGCAACGCCAGCGCCCCCACCCTCGTCGAACGCTCCCACTTTCATCTCCTCCTCAACGGCGGCTACACCGACGAGGAGGTCGTCCTCGAAGACCAGCGCTTCGAACTCCTCCGCAAACTCCTCCAGCGCACCCACGAAGAGGAAACCCGCATCGGGATCGACGTCGCGGCCGCTTTTTACTCCGCCACCGGGCTGCCGCCCTACGAATACAAACCCGAAGCCCGAAATGCCCGCATGGTGGCGGGAAATCCGTTTCTCTGGGCCCGCAACCTCCTCGCCAATCGCCTCTACGATTGCCCGGTGATCTACCTCGAGCCCTATGTGATGAACTCCAGGATCGACTACGCCCGGATCCAGGCCGGGGATTATGAAGGAATCAGGGAGATCGAAGGACGCCCCAGACCCTCCATCTTGCGGGAATACGCCGACGCACTCACCACCGGACTGGCCAACCATTACCGAAAAATCCGCGCGCAACGGTGAACTGAGGAAATCAATTTCATTCATTTACCGATAGATTCAATCGACCCACAAAGTTAAACCCTCCCCACATGAGCCGATTCTTATTGCCCCTGCTCGCCTCCCTTCCCCTTGCCGCATCCGCCCAGGATGGTGGCCAGCTTTTCGCCACCTACTGCGCCGCCTGCCATGGCGCGAATGGCGAAGGCGCGATGAACGGCCAGTTCCCACCCCTCTCCGGCTCGCCCTGGCCACTCGGAAATCCGGACCGCGCCATCAAGATCGTCCTCCACGGCCTCCAAGGCCCGGTCGAGGTCAATGGCCGGACCTGGAACCTCGAAATGCCACCCCAGGGTGCCGCCCTCCCCGACGAGCACATCGCCGCCATCCTGACCTACGTCCGCAGTTCCTGGGGAAACAAGGCCGACGCCGTCACCCCAGATCGGGTCAAGTCCATCCGCGCGGCTCTCGCCAATCGTTCGGAATCCTGGAAAGCCCCGGAAATCCTCAAGCTCCACCCGCTTGAGCTCGCCCCGCCACTTTCCGACCTGATCTCCTACGTTTACGACGGCACCTGGAAGAACCCACCGGATTTCACCACCCTCAAGCCAGTCGCCACCGAAGAGGAACACAAAGGGCTGATCTCCCTCAAGAAGGTCGGGAAAAAGGACCACTTCGGCGTTGTGTGGGAAGGCGGGCTCAGCCTCCCAGCCGATGGCGATTACGAGTTTCTCTTCGATGCCGACGACGGCGGACGCCTGATCCTCGACGGAAAAACCCTCGCCGAAGTCAAGGGCATCGGCCCGATCGACTCACGGGCCGTCCAGGTCAGCGAGAAATCCACCAAAGGCCCACACAAGCTCCGCGTCGAGTATTACGAGTTCGAAGGCCAGGAGGAAATCCGCGTGGCCTGGCGCAAGAAAGGAGCCCCCGGCTGGACCTGGCTCTCCGATGCCAAATCCGGAGGCTCCGCCAAAAAATGGCCGGACATCCCGATCGAAGCCACCGCCGGCCGCACCGCCATCTATCGCAACTTCATCAAAGGCACCACCGCCCGCGGCATCGGCTTCGGATTTCCCGGCGGCGTCAACCTCGCCTGGAGCGCCGACCACTTGCAGCCGGAACTCATCTGGACCGGCAAGTTCATGGACGGCGGCCACCACTGGACCGATCGCGGTCAGGGAGCCGAGCCCCCAGCCGGTGAAAACGTCGTCGCGCTTTCCTCCACGGAAACGATGCCCAAGGACGCCAGGTTCAAGGGCTACAAGCTCGACCCCAAAGGCAACCCCACCTTCGCCACGACCATCGGCAGCCAACGCCTGCTTGACTCCTGGAAACCCGGCACCCTCCAGGGCAAGCCCGCCCTCGTCCGCACCCTGACCCTCGTCGGCCAGGGAAATCCCCTGAGTCTGACCCTCTCCGACAAGACCCCCGTCACCCTCGTCAGCGGCTCCGACTACACCCTCGGATCCACCACCCTGCTCCATCTCGACGCAGGAAAAATCGAAACCCAAGGCAGCTCCGCCATCCTCAAGCTCACCCCGGGTCAACCCGTCACCGTCACCTACGGCTGGAAGTAACCCTCCCTGAGCTGCGGACTTCGTTCCTCCCAAATCTCGACCCTTTTCCCAAATGGCCCTCTTCACCTCTTCCCTTCGACGTTCGATGTTCAACGTTGGATGTTCGATGTTCCTCCTAGCCGGCCCTGCACTCGCCGGCCAGGAGGACTACTACCTCCGCCAACAAATCCCCACGCCTCCCGGCGAAATCCTCGAACTCGGCTCCATCGCCCTCCTCCCTGACAAGCAGATCGCCGTCGCCTCCCGTCGCGGCGACATCTGGATCTGCAAGGGGGCCTACGAGGACGACCTCTCCAAGGTCACCTGGAAAAAATTCGCGTCCGGACTCCATGAACCCTTCGGCATGTTCTGGAAGGATGGATCCATTTTCCTCACCCAGCGCCCGGAAGTGTCACGCCTCACCGACGACGATCGTGACGGCGTCGCCGACACCTACGAAACGGTCTGCGACCAATGGGGCATCAATGGCGACTACCATGAATACGCGTTCGGCACCCCGCCGGACAAGGACGGCAACATCTGGGTCGTCCTCTGCCTCACCGGTTCTGGCGGCGCCGCCTCCGACTGGCGCGGCTGGTGCATGCGCGTCACGCCGAAGGGGGAAATGATCCCCACCTGCTCAGGCATCCGCTCCCCAGGAGGGATCGGCTTCAATGGTGAGGGCGATGCCTTCTACACCGACAACCAGGGCCTCTGGAATGGCTCGTCCTCCCTCAAGTGGCTCAAGCCCGGATCCTTCCAAGGAAATCCCACAGGCAACAAGTATCACACCCTCGCCAACCTCCCGGCCCCACCCCAGCCGACCGACCCCTCCCGCATGATGGTTGAGCGGAAGAAATTCCCCGACCTCATGCCACCCGCCGTCATCCTGCCCCATGGAAAGGTCGGCAACTCGCCAAGCGGCATGGCCTGCGACACCACCGGCGGCAAGTTCGGCCCCTGGGCCAAACAGATGTACGTCGCCGAGCAAACCGCCTCCCAGGTCCAGCGCATCAACCTCGAAAAGGTCAACGGCCTCTACCAGGGCGCGGTCTTCCATTTCCTCGAAGGCTTCGAGGCCGGTCTCGTTCCCATCCGCCAGGCCGAGGACGGCACCCTCTTCGTCGGCGGCACCAACCGCGGCTGGGCCTCGAAGGGTTCCCAGCCCTTCACCTTCGAGCGCGTTCGCTGGACTGGCAAGACGCCCTTTGAAATCCTCACCATGACGGCCACCGCCGACGGCTTCGAACTCACCTTCACCGCCCCGGTCGACCCCGCCACTGCCGGAAACCCGGCCTCCTACGGCATGGCCGCCTGGACCTACATCTATCAGTCGAAATACGGCAGCCCCGAGGTCGATCAGGCCACGCCGAAAGTCACCGCCGCCACGGTTTCCGCCGACAATACCAAGGTCCGACTCAAGGTCGACGGTCGCGTTCAAGGCCATGTCCACCACCTCACCGCATCCGGCGTGAAATCCGCCAGCGGCACCGGCCTCTGGCACCCCGAAGGCTGGTACACGCTGAACGAGATCCCGAAATGAGTTTGAAGTTTTCAGTTTCAAGTGTTCAGCAAGAGTCCTCACCTTGAACCTGAACACTGAATCCTTGAAACTCCTTCTCTGCGGCCACGGCTACCTCGGCCAAGCCATTTCCCGCGACTTCCTCGCCGCCGGCTGGAACGTCACGGCGCTGTCGCGTGGCACCGACTCTTGCCATCCCCCATCTCCAATCCCCAATCTCCAATCCCTTTCGTGCGACATCAGCTCGCCGGAAGCCGTTGCTGAGCTCGGACACCTCCAGCCGGACTTCATCGTCCACTGCGCCGCCTCCGGAAAAGGCGGGGCCGACGTTTACCGCCAGGTCTATCTCGATGGCTGCCGGAATCTAACAGACACCTTTCCCGGCGTGCCCCTGCTCTTCACCTCCAGCACCTCGGTCTATGCCCAGACCGACGGCTCCGAGGTCACCGAGGAAAGCCCGGCCATCCCGGATCGCGAAACCGGCCGGATCCTCCTCGAAACCGAGCAGCACGTCCTCGACCACGGCGGCATCGTCACCCGCCTCGCCGGCACCTACGGCCCGCATCGTAGCATCCTCCTGAAAAAGTTTCTCAACGGCGAAGCCATCATCGAGGAAGACGGCCGACGCTACATCAACCAGATCCACCGCGACGACGCCTCGGCTGCCATCCTGTGGCTGGTAGATTCGAAATCGGAAATTCGAAATTCGAAATTGTTCAACCTCTGCGATTCGAGCCCCCTCACCCAGCGCGAAACCTACGAGCGCATGAGTGAACTTTTCTCCCGTCCTCTCCCCCCTACCGGCCCGCGAGACCTCGACCGCAAACGAGGCTGGACCCACAAGCGCGTCTCCAACGCCAAGCTCCGCGCCACCGGCTGGCAACCCGCATTCCC
>JAIYDT010000260.1 GCA_027487355.1 Verrucomicrobiaceae bacterium | reverse complement strand
TGGGAGCTGCCGGAGGCCATCAGCAAGCGGCTTGGTGAGAAGGTGGGGAAGCAGCGACTGATGAATGAGGACGGGCACCTGCTGCTGTTGCTTCATCAGGTTCCAAAGATTGAGGACAATGAAGTTCGCACGGCAGTCGTGTTCTGGCGCAATCCTGCGGGCGATTGGAAAGGCTCTCCTCTCGGTGGCGGGCTCAATGGCCTGGAAGCCCATCTCGCTTCTTACCAGTCCGCCATCCACGCCCTGGACGACGCGGTGGAATCCGCCCAGACCGCCCGTGAATACTTCGATGTGATGCGTCTGGTTCACCCCTTGCAACGCTCGACGAGAAACCTGCTTGAAGTCATCCAGGCGACCCGTGAGGCACTTCCGGGAGAGCCAAGAATCATCAACGTGCGCGACCAGGCAGCGGACGCCGAGCGCGCCATTGAACTGGTCGCGGCGGATGCCAAATCCGGGATGGACTTCACCATCGCTGAAGCAGCCACCCTTCAAGCGGCTTCGGCAGAGGTCGCGAATCAGGAAGCCCGCCGTCTCAACCGGCTGGCGGCCTTTTTCTTTCCCCTGGCCACGCTGGTGTCGCTTTTCGGGATGAATCCTCCGGAGAGCGCCTATCGCGAACCCGGCTTCTGGATCGTGCTGGGGGCGGGCCTGATTCTTGGCCTGATGGTGTTCTCGGTGGTGTCCCTCAGGAAGCGACCCGGCAAGAACGAATAAACTTAAATCCTGGAATACAAACCACGAAATTCACGAAACATCACGAAAATCAGGCAGTTCCGAAGCGCTTCAGACTCATTCATCAGGTGAGTGCGAAGATGGCGACAATTGCTTCTGCTTTCGTGCTTTTCGTGACTTTAGTGGTTTCCCATTTTCCTGTTAAGAATAAGTCCCGCTCCGGATGGAGACCAGAGCGGGACTTGAATTCGATTCGGGTGGAGGATGGATCAGTCGATCGTCACCCGAAGGCGGGCGAACTTCGCTGGATCCTCGGGAGCGCGTGTCAGGGTGAGGGTCACCGTGTCCGTTCCGTCGAGATTGTCCGTCACCGTCACTCCACCGGACGAGGTGGCGGTGGTGTCACCGACATCATAGACGACGGGCCAATCGATCAGCGTGTTGCTGACCTGGATGGCGACCGAGGTGCCTGCGACCTTGGAATCCTGATCACGCTTGAACGAGACCACAAAGTTGCTTCCCGGAGTGGTGGCGACGGGGAGCTTGTCGGTATCCGAGCCAGTGGCTGGATTTCCTCCCACGACCCACTCGACCGCGTTTGAAACGCCATCCTTATCCGGATCGTCGCCCGGATCCTGATCGCCAAGGGCCAGGCCGAAACCGCCAATCCAGGCGTTGTAGCCCGGGCCTGTCACCTGCACGATTCCAAAGCCGGCGAAGTGAACATCATCGATGAAGGTGGCGCCAGATCCGGTCGGTCCGTAGGTGCCGATGGCCTGGGGCACTCCGTCGATGTCGAGGGACTCAACCAGTTCCGTATTCAGCACGTAAACGACGCCGGTATCGTTGATCGCCAGCTTGCCGCTGTCCTTCAAGGAATCTCCGTCCACCTCGAGGATGCCCGAATTGACGATGGTGTCGCCGAGATAGGTGTTGGTGCCAGCCAGCACCAGGGTTCCGGAGCCGTTCTGGACGACCGAGCCTGTGCCACCGATGGCAGCGGAAACCGTGTAGGTATCGCTGCGGTTGAAGGCGAGCGAGGCATTGGTGGTCACGGTTCCTGAGCCGAGGTTGCCGGTGGTGCCGCCGGCCCCGATCTGCAGGGTGCCTCCGGAGACGACGGTATTGGTGTAGGTGACAGCACTTCCGATCACCATGGTTCCGGCCCCCGCCTTGGTCATCAGGGTGCTGGTGGTTCCGAAGGAGCCGTTGAAGATCAGATCCTGCGCGGCGGCTCCCTCGTCAACTGTGAACAGGAGGTCCTTGTTCACCTTTCGGACAATGACGTCGGTGCCGATGACAGATGAGGTCGCCGAGGGGAAGGTATGAAGGTTGAAGTTGTAGTCGGTGCGGATTTCCGGATTTCCACCACCCGAGACGATCTGGGAGCCGGTCAGGTTGACGGCGTCCAGGTACTGTTCCTGTCCGATCGAGAATGTGGCACCGTTGAGGTTGAGCACCGGGGAGGTGGTGAAGGCTCCGCCAAGGGCGTGGTAGGAAAAGGGCGGGATGACCAGTGACGCCCCGGCATTGACGGTGATCGAGGGGATGCCGATGTAGGAGTTGAATGCTCCTCCCGCCATGGTGTACGTGCCGCCATTCACCACCACACTGGTGCCTCCGAAGGCCCCGCCTCCGTATCCCTGCACGCGCAGATTACCGGAACCGGTCTTGGTGAGGACACCACCGCCGTTGAAGGCGGTGGTCAGGGTGAGGGTGGCCCCGGAATCGGTGTCGATGGTGGCGGCTCCGCCGGTGAGCTGAAGCCCGCGCGAATGGCTGTAGGACGAGGTGGCCTGGAGGGTGGCTCCCGATCCGAGTTTCACGGTGGTGTTTCCTGCGCCCAGGCTGGTCGCGGTGCTGGTGATGACCCGACCGCCCTGGATGTCCACGAGACCGGTGAAATTGTTGGCTCCGGAGAGATTCAAGCTCGCTGTTCCTGACTTGGTGAGAGACGCAGAACCTCCAATCGACGCGCCGCTGAAGGCATAATTGGTGACGCTGTTGCTCACCGTGATGGCGGCGGGTTTGATGTCGCCGCTCAGGGTGATGTTTCCGACCGAGGAGGTGTCGTCGAAGATGATCACATCCGAATCATAGAACTTGCTGCTTGTCGTGGCCGGGAGTGCGCTGACGAGCTTCCAGTTTGAGGTGGAGTTGACGTCCCAGGCATTGCTGCTGCTGCCGGTCCAGATCAACGAATCCGCTCCGGTCACCTTGAGGATGACCTGGCTGTTCAC
>JAIYDT010000166.1 GCA_027487355.1 Verrucomicrobiaceae bacterium | reverse complement strand
GTCACCACCTTCGGAGCCAGCAGCGCCCCGGCCGACTTCGCCAGCGCCTCGCGCAGTAAACGCCCCGACTGCGCCGTCGGCACCACGACCATCAGCCCCGGCAACTCGTCGCGACGGGCCAGCAGCCAGTCCACCAGCAGTCCGAGAAAAGGCCGCTCCCAGCCCAGAAAGTGTCGCGCAAGCATCGGCCACCTTGATGCCCCAGCACCCGGGGCCACGAAAGCAAAAGTTGCGAAATCCACCCTCACCCTGCGGATGTCCCATTCCCACTATGGAGAAGGGGTTTGAAACCCCTTTCCAGAGCACCCGCAAACGAATTCCCCAGGCCTCTGCAAAGGGGTTTCAAACCCCTTATCCATATGATCTCTCAGACGACCTCCGAGATCCACTTGGCATAGGTCGGAGACACGGCATTGGGCTCCAGGGCGACGAGTTCCGGCACATCATAGGGGTGAAGGGCCGCGAGGGTTTCGAAGAGCTCGGGCTGTCGGGCCCGGGTCGTCTTGATGATGGCCAGCACTTCGGCGGAGGTTTCGACTTTTCCCTGCCAGCGGTAGATCGACTCCAGGCCGAGCAGCAGGTTCACGCAGGCCGCCAGTTGCTTTTCCACGAGCACTGTGCCAATCTGTCGCGCCTGCTCGATCGAGGGAAAGGTGCAAAGGACGATGAGGATCTCCGACATGATTCTTCCTGAACACTGAAACCTTCCAACTTTCAACTCCGCACGTGAAACCCGGCTTCCTCGAAAAACTCGTTGCCCGCCTCGACAAGGTGGAGCCGGGAGAGGTGCAGCAGATCCTGGCCAGGCTGATCCGGGAGAAGGGATTTCTGGAGCAGGTCTTCGAGGCCCTGCTGGAGGGCGTAATCCTGCTGGATCCGCAGGGGACGATCGCTTTCGTCAACCGCGCGGCCTGCGGTTTTTTCGGACTGCATGCCGAGAGCGCGATCGGTGAGCCGCTGGCGGGGCAGGTGAGGGGACTGGATTGGGAATCGCTGGCCAAACCGGGTCGCACCGTCAGCCGGGACCTGGAGGTGTTTTATCCCGAGAACCGCTTTCTGAACTTCTACCTCGCGCCGATCAGCGACGACGGCACGCCGGAGACTGCGCCGCCTGGCTATGTGATGCTGGTGCGCGACCTCACCCGGACCCGCGCCGAGGCTCAGGAGACCCTGGAAAGTGAGCGCCTCAACGCCCTGACCCTGCTCGCCGCCGGGGTGGCGCATGAGATCGGAAATCCGCTCAACTCACTGGACATCCACCTCCAGCTTCTGGGCCGAAAAATGCGCAAGCTGCCTCCCGGCGATCGCAAGCCGTTGGAGGAGCATCTCGGCACGGCTCGCGAGGAAATCCGGCGGCTGGATGCCATCCTCAAGCAGTTCCTTTCCGCCGTCCGCCCGACCGCTCCGCGCCGTGAGCGCACGGATCTGAATGCGGTGTTGCACGACACGCTCAAGCTCCTCGAACCCGAGCTCGCCTCACGCAAGATCGCGGTCGAGCTGGATCTCGCCGAAAACCTGCCGCCGGCGGAGGTCGATGCCGGGCAGTTCCAACAGGTCTTCTACAACCTGCTGCGCAATGCCTATCAGGCGCTGAAGGACAACGAGGGGCTGATCAAGGTCTGCACCTTTTCGAACGACTACGAATATCGCATCACCATCGAGGACAACGGCACCGGCATTTCCCCGGAGCACATGGGCGCGATCTTCGAGCCCTACCGCACCACCAAGGCCTCCGGCAGCGGGCTCGGGCTGCTGATCGTCCGCCGGATCATCCGCGAGCACGGTGGCGAGATCGAGATCGAGAGCGAGGAGGGTCACGGCACGCGGATCATCGTTTTCCTGCCGCGCGGCGAGCGCACGGTCCGTCTCTTGGGCGAGCCGGAGGATGCGGTGATTGATATCAGTTAACCACGAATGGACACGAATTCACACGAATGGAAGAGACCTGATGGAATCGCTTTGGGTGCTACACCTGACTGATTCGTGTCCATTCGTGTTCATTCGTGGTTTGAATTCCACAACTTCATTTTTCCCACCCCATGCCCGACTTCCACTCACCCCAGGCCACGCTGTTGATCGTCGATGACGAGAAGGCCACCCGCGAGGGCCTCCGTTCCGCCTTGGAGGAGGAGTTCGACGTTTACACCGCGAGTGGAAACGCCGAGGCGCTGGCGATCCTGAAAAGCGAGCCGATCGACCTGATGCTCACCGACCTGCGGATGGGCGGGGACTCCGGCATGGACCTGCTGGAGGCGGCACTCGGCGTGGCCCACCCGCCGGTGGCGATCATGATGACCGCCTACGGATCGGTGGACACGGCGGTGGAGGCGATGCGTCGCGGGGCCTGGCACTTCGTCACCAAGCCGTTGAATCTCGACGAGGTCGAAATGCTCCTCAAGCGCGCCTTGAAGAGCAGGCGACTCGAAACCGAGAACCGCGAGCTCAAGCAGCAGACGACCGAGCGTCACAAGCTCGACAAGCTGATCGGCAAGTCTCCGGTGATGAGCCACGTTTTCGATCTCATCCAGCAGGTCGCGCCGACCAGGGCGACCGTCCTGATCGAAGGGGAGAGCGGCACCGGTAAGGAGGTCGTTGCGCATGCGATCCATCATTTTTCCGGAAGGCCGGAGTCGAAGATGGTCATCGTCCACTGCGCCGCGCTTTCGGCGCAGCTTTTGGAAAGCGAGCTCTTCGGTCACGAAAAGGGGGCCTTCACCGGTGCGGCGCAGAGGCGGATCGGCCGCTTCGAGCAGGCGGATGGAGGCACGCTGTTTCTCGATGAGATCGGCGAGATCGACGCCGCCACGCAGGTCAAGCTGCTGCGGGTGCTCTCCGAACGGACGATCGAACGGGTCGGCTCGAACCAGACGGTGAAGGTCGATGTGCGGGTCATCGCCGCGACGAACAAGAACCTGCGCAGGCTGGTGGACGAGGGGAAGTTTCGCGAGGACCTGTATTTCCGGCTCAACGTGGTGAAGATCGACATGCCGCCGCTGCGCACGCGGGCGGAAGACATCGTGCTGCTGGCGGGCAGTTTCCTCAAAGAGTTTGCCAAGGAGAACGGTCGGCCGGTGAAGCCGCTGTCGGACGCCGCTTTGGTGCATCTGCGGGCGTATCCCTGGCCGGGAAACGTCCGGGAGCTGCGCACGGCCATCGAACACGGGGTGGTGATGAGCAACGATTCCGTCATCGAGGTGCGCCACCTGCCCGCATTCCTTGCGGATCAAGGACAAGGTCCTGTCGCCTCATTCCCCGAGGCGGTCAAAATGGACCTTGCCGCCCCCGCTGAATTCAATTTGCATGCGCTCGAAACACGTGCCATCCGGTCGGCCCTCGATGTCGCAGGGAGCAATCGGACGCGTGCTGCGGATCTTCTTGGGGTCAGCCGACGGACCCTTCAGCGCAAGTTGAAGGAACTCGGGCTTTGATCCGGGAGGCTCCGTCCGCCTCCCTACCATCATGAGTTCGACTTCCCAATCCGTTGACGCCGGCGTGATCATCCGCCGGAGTTTGTTTTTCCTGCTGCTGGTCATCCTGACTCTCGGCCACCTTTTCATTCTCTTCCGCGGACTCAACACCCCCCAGGCGATGGACCAGGCGCAGATCGCGCGGGAGATCGCCCGTGGAAATGGATTCACGACGAAGTTCATCCGGCCGGTGGCCTTCCATCAGGCGCAGAAAGCCAAGGGGGCGGTGCCGTTCACGGCGTTCGAGGACACCTACCATGCGCCCTTGAATCCCCTGATCAACGCGGCCGTGCTCAAGCTGATCGGTGCCGACGCGCCCGAGGGTTGGACGATGGGGGAGAACCAGTTCATTTTCCCGATGGACCGGATCATCGCATCGGTCTCGACCTTGTTTTTCCTGATGGCGATCGGGGTGAACTACCTGCTCGTTTCGAGGATCTTCGACCCCAAGATCGCGGGAGTCACCGCCCTGCTGGTGCTGTTCTGCCAGACCCTGTGGGGCTATTCGCTGAGTGGGCTTCCGCAGATGCTGTTGATGCTGCTGTTCTCCTGCGGCAGTTATTTCGCATACCGGGCGCTGGAGTCTGAGACCGAAGGCCGCGTCGCCTTGACGCCTGCGGTGATCGCCGGGGCGTTCTTCGTCCTGATGGCCTTGACCCACTGGCTCGCGATCTGGGTGGTCTTCGGCTACATTCTTTTCGCCGCCTTCGCCTTCCGTCCGCGCGGCATCGTCGCACTTTCCATCCTGGCGGTCCTTGCGATCGCGTCGATCCCGACCCTCATCCGCTGCTCCAACCACTCCGATTCCAATCTGGGAACCGGCTATCTCAGTCTCTACAAGGGTCTTGGTGAAACCAAGACCGAGGACGCGGTGATGCGCACCGACGACCTCGGCACCACCCCGCTGCGGCTGGACGGCATCATCCTGAAGGTGCTGCGCACGACCTTGCTGCAGGCGACCGACGTCATTCCCTTCCTCGGAGGCATCATCATCGCACCGATTTTCTTCATCTCGCTGTTCCATCCTTTCAAGCGTGCCTCGATCGCCCGCTTCCGCTGGGGCCTCCTCATCATGTGGGCGACCGCCGCCTTCGGCATGGCGCTCTTCGGTGTGACCACCAACGAGCTGGACTCGAACCAGATCCACATTGTCTTCGCCCCGATCATGACCGCTTACGGGCTGGCATTTCTCTCCATTCTCTGGAGCCGGATCGACGCCGTGGCGGCGAACCCGATTCTGCGGAACGTGCACCACATCGTGATCGTCCTGGTTTGCGCATCCCCGATGATCCTCGACTTGCCTCAGAAGGTCCGCCGTGGCCTGGACCTGCGTGACAAGGGTGGGGTGCCTTCGTGGCCTCCGTACTACGCGCCGGCCCTGAATCTCGGCCTCAAGAACTGGATCAAGCCGGATCAAATCTGTTTCTCCGACCAACCTTGGGCCGTGGCCTGGTACGCCGACCGCATGAGCATCTGGATGCCGACAACCAAGAATGGGTTCGAAAAGCTTGAGCGCACGGCCACCGATCTGGGGACTGCTCCGGTGGGGATCCTCATTTCGCCGACCTCCCACGGCTCCAAGGACATGCGCTCGCTGGCGGATGAATACGGGGACTTCACCTCGCTGGTCATCAACGGTCGCGTCTTCCTCGCCACCTACCCGCCGGGTGTCTCGACCTACGACAAGGACCCCAAGATGCAGACGATCGCCAAGAAGTACGCCTATCCGCAGAACCTTGTTGGCTTTGATGTGATTTACTACAGCGATCGCCCGCTGCGCACCTCGGACCCCAAAGCTGCGGAATGATGGCCCGAAAAAAGGTCAGCACCCCGGACGATGGTGCGGCCCCGAGTTTCGAGGAGGCACTCGCCGAACTCGAGGCCGTGGTCGAGGCGATGGAGGAGGAGCAACTCCCCCTTGAGGAGCTCGTTTCCCACTACGAAAAGGGCTCAGCCCTGCTCAAGCGTTGTGAATCGGTTCTTAAATCCGCCCGTGACCGCTTGGAATTGATTACCTTGCGCAATCAGGACGAAAACGCTCTGGATTCCCGCGCTACAACCCTTCACGCTGCCGCGACTCCGCCCGAAGCGACCGAGCTGCCGGACGATACTGACGACGATGACGACATCCGCCTCTTCTGAGCCACCTGCCCTCGGACCGCTCCTTTCCGCCATTCATTCACCTGAGGATGTCAAGCGGCTCAACGATTCCGAACTGATCGATCTTGCTGCCGAAATCCGGCATTCGCTGATCACCTCCCTTTCCGTCACCGGTGGCCACCTCGGCCCGAACCTGGGTGTCGTGGAGTTGACCATCGCTCTGCATAAGATTTTTTCCACGCCCCAGGACAACTTCGTCTTCGACGTCGCCCATCAGGGGTACGTCCACAAGATGCTCACCGGTCGAGCGGACAAGATCCACACGATCCGAACCTACAAGGGCCTCAATGGCTTCTTGTTGCGTTCGGAGTCCGAGCACGATTGCTACGGCGCGGGCCACGCCGGCACCGCCCTTTCCGCTGCCCTTGGCATGGCCGCCGCGCGCGATCTCGCGGGCGATGACAGCCACGTCGTCGCCGTTGCCGGAGACGCCGCCTTCACCTGCGGACCCACGCTGGAGGCCCTGAACAACATTTCGGAAACGACCAAGCGCTTCATCGTCGTGCTCAACGACAACGAGTGGTCGATCGATAAGAACGTCGGCGCGATCGCCCGTTACTTCAACGCGCTCCAGACCCACTCGACCTACGCCAGCGTCCGCAACACCGCTGCGGAGTTCGTGGAAAGGATCGCCGGCAAGGCAGCCCGCAACCTCGCCCACAAGGTCGAGTCGAGCGCCAAGAACCTGCTTTTCCCGAACGTTCTTTTCGAAAAGTTCGGACTGCGCTACTTCGGTCCGATCGACGGTCATGACCTTCCGCTGCTGGTGAAGACCTTCGAGCACCTCAAGACGCTCCAGGAACCCGTCGTCCTCCACATCATCACCGAAAAAGGTCGCGGCTATCAGCCTGCGCTCGACAACCCCGGCAAGTTCCACGGACTCGGTGCCTACAAGATCGAGGACGGCTCCACCGACACCACCGCCACTCCGACCTGCTCGGAGATCTTCGGTCGCGCTGTGACCGACATGGCGAAGGCCGATGACAAGATCGTCGCCATCACCGCCGCCATGCCCGGCGGGACCAAGCTCGACATCTTCAAGAAGGAGCTCCCCGGCCGCTACTACGACGTCGGCATCGCCGAGGAACACGCGGCCCTTTTCGCCTGCGGCCTCGCCACCCGTGGCTACAAGCCCTTCCTCGCGATCTACTCGACCTTCATGCAGCGCGCCTACGACATGATCATTCATGACATGGCGCTGCAGGGCCTCCCGGTCCGCCTCTGCATGGACCGCGGCGGACTTTCCGGCGACGACGGCCCGACCCACCACGGTCTCTTCGACATCGGCTACCTCCGCCACGTGCCGAACCTGATCTTCATGCAGCCGAAGGACGAGGCCGAGTTCGTCGACATGCTTTACACGATGGCGCAATACGAGGAAGGCCCATCGGCCATCCGCTACCCGCGCGGCGCGATCGATGGCACCCCGGTTCCAACAACAGGGAAACTTCTCGAAATCGGCGTCGCGGAAGTCGTCGCTGACGGCACCGACGTCGCCCTCATCGGCCTCGGCACGATGTTCGAAATGGCCGCACGCGCCAAGGTGATGCTGGAAGCCAAGGGCCTTTCCGTGGCCCTCATCAACCCGCGCTTCATCAAGCCGCTCGATTCCAGCGTCATCGAAACCTACGGCGAAAAGTGCAAGGTCGTCTGCACCTTCGAGGACCACGTCGCCCACAACGGCTTCGGGGCCGCAATCATCGAGCTCCTTCACGACGCCGGCATCCACACCCCGGTTGAGCGCATCGCCTGGCCAGATGAATTTGTCGAACACGGCAAGCCCGACATCCTCCGCGAACTCCACGGACTCACGCCGGAAGCGGCGGTGGAGAAGGTGATGAAGTATTTCTGAGCGGCTTCGCGATGAACTCACCTTCAAGGGTGAGTCCATCCGGGCGTTCGGCAAGTCCATCGCCTGATGGGGAAAAGAGCTCCACTAAGTTGAGGAAGGCCTTCACCTCGGCCGCTAGAATCGGATCCTTACCTTGCGGAAGGGGCTTCTCCCGTTGTTGGTCTCCAATCGAAGCGTCTGCTCCCTAATTGGAACTTGGCTTTTGGAACTTGGAACTTCTCACCATGGCGGACAGGGAGGGATTCGAACCCTCGGTGACATTACTGCCACACACGCTTTCCAAGCGTGCTCATTCGACCACTCTGACACCTGCCCTCTTGTGGTGGGCGCGCAACCTAGGAGGCCCGATCCGGAATGGCAACCCGATTTTAGAAAATGTCGCAGGTTCTTTCGCCGACCCGATTCCTGCGTAAAACCACGATTGTCACACCGCGACATATTGTCCGGCCCAGGTGAGACAATATGTCGCATTTTTTCTCCATTCGCGTCCCTTACCAGCCACGACATCATTTCATCCAAATCCACAATCCACTAATAACCAATCATCAATCACTCTTCCCGACCCACTGGCACACGCTCTGCGAAAGCTCTGCCATCAATCCCGCATCCGCGGACCACCCACTAACCACCATGTCAAAGATCCTCGGCATCGACCTCGGCACCACGAACTCCTGTATGTCCATCATGGACGGCGGCGAACCGGTCGTGCTTGAAAACTCAGAAGGCGCCCGCACCACTCCGTCGGTCGTCGCATTCTCCAAGAGCGGCGAACGTCTCGTCGGCCAGGCCGCCAAGCGCCAGGCCGTCACCAACCCGCGCAACACCATTTTCTCCGCCAAGCGCCTCATCGGCCGCAAGTTCTCGGAACTCACCGAGGCCGACAAGCGCATGCCTTACACGATCGTCGCGGCCGCCAATGGCGACGCCCACATCCAGGTGGAAGTCGCTGGTGAAAAGAAGACCTACTCGCCGCAGGAAATCGCCGCGATGGTCCTCGGCAAGCTGAAGGCCGATGCCGAAGCCAAGATCGGCGAATCGATCAAGCAGGCTGTCATCACCGTCCCAGCCTATTTCAACGACTCCCAGCGCAACGCCACCAAGGCCGCCGGAGAGATCGCCGGACTCGAGGTGCTCCGCATCATCAACGAGCCCACCGCCGCCGCACTTGCCTACGGACTCGACAAGAAGTCCGACGAAAAGATCGCCGTCTATGACCTCGGCGGCGGCACCTTCGACATCTCCGTGCTGGAAATCGGCGACGGCGTTTTCGAAGTACTCGCCACCAACGGCGACACCCAGCTCGGTGGTGACGACTGGGATAACACGCTCATCCAGTTCATCGTCGGCGAATTCAAGAAGGACCAGGGAATCGACCTCTCCGGCCAGCCCGACGCCCTCCAGCGCATCAAGGAGGAAGCGGAAAAGGCCAAGATCGCCCTCAGCTCCTCGCAGTCCTACGACATCAATCTTCCCTTCATCACCGCCGACGCCACCGGTCCGAAGCACATCCAGCTCAGCCTCACCCGCGCAAAGTTGGAGCAGCTCACCGACTCGCTGTTCGAGCGCACCAAGAAGCCCGTCCGCGACTGCCTTGCTGCCGCCGGACTCGATGCCTCCAAGATCAACGAGCTCGTCCTCGTCGGCGGCATGACCCGCATGCCCAAGGTGGTGGAAACCGCCAAGCAGCTTGCCGGCCAGACCCCGCATCAGGGCGTCAACCCTGATGAAGTCGTCGCCATCGGCGCGGCCATCCAGGGTGGCGTGCTCAAGGGCGATGTGAAGGACGTGCTGCTCCTCGACGTCAATCCGCTCACGCTTTCGATCGAAACCGAAGGCTCCCGCGCCACGCCGATGATCGAGCGCAACACCACCATCCCGGCCAAGAAGTCGCAGGTGTTCTCCACCGCGTCCGACAACCAGCCGGCCGTTGACATCCGAATCTGCCAGGGCGAGCGCCCGATGTTCTCCGACAACAAGCTGCTCGGAAACTTCAAGCTCGACGGTATCGCCCCGGCCCGCCGCGGTGAGCCACAGATCGAAGTGACCTTCGACATCGACGCCAACGGCATCCTCCACGTTTCCGCCAAGGACAAGCAGTCCGGCAAGGAGCAGAAGATCTCGATCCAGGGTTCGTCCGGTCTTTCCAAGGAAGAGATCGAGCGCGCCAAGCAGGAAGCCGAGGCCCACGCCGAGGAGGACAAGAAGCGCATGGAGGCGGTCGACGCCAAGAACAAGGCCGAGAACCTCGTTTACAGCGTCGAGAAGCAGCTCAGCGAACTTCCCGCCGAAGCCCCCGCCGATTTCAAGGCCGGCATCCAGACCAAGGTGGACGCCGT
>JAIYDT010000297.1 GCA_027487355.1 Verrucomicrobiaceae bacterium | reverse complement strand
TAGCGAGGCGACATCGACCTCGTCTTCCAGCGGCCATGCTTTCCCTTCGGAACGATCGCGTTGGTGACGCTGAGATTTCCCCATGAGGACGGAGCGGAGACGCTCGGAGACGGTGACGACGTGGTGCCGCAGGACGCGAGCAGGGTGGCGATGGCGATGAGGCCGAAGAGATGTTTCATGGGGAAATTTGGGCTACTCCACGTTCTGAACCTGCTCGCGGATCTTTTCGAGTTCGGTTTTCGCCTCGACGATGATCTGCGCGATCCCGGCGTCGTTCGACTTCGAGCCGATGGTGTTGAACTCTCGGAAAAGCTCCTGGCAGAGGAAATCCAGCGCACGGCCAGGAGGCTCGGAGCCATCGAGGTAGTCGCGGAATTTCCGGAAGTGCGAGGCCAGGCGGGTGAGTTCCTCGGAAATGTCACAGCGATCGGCGAAGATCGCGAGTTCCTTCAGCACGCGATCATCGGCGGGATCGAGGTCCAGACCGGCATCGCGCAGTCGCTTCAAAAGCATTTCCCGCTGTCTAACAAGTCGCCCGGGTGCATCCGCAGCCAGCTTCTCGGCGAAACCTTCAAGGATCGCGAGGCGCTGTTGGAAATCCTCCTTCAAATGTCCGCCTTCGGAGGAACGCATGGCGAGCAGTTGCTCCAGCGCGGCTTCCAAGGCTGGCTCGACCGCCTGCCAGGCCATTTCGGGATCGATCCCGCCGTCTTCGAAGGAAATGACGCCCGGCTGACGGATGAAATCGGAGGCCAGCGGCAGCACGTCGCGGCCTAACAGACCGGAAAGTTCCTCGAAGGCCTTCTCCATCGCCAGGGCGAGACCAGTGTCGACCTTTGCGGGCTTCGCACCCTTGGCGGTCGGGTCGAGTTTCAGCGTCACCTGCAAGCGTCCGCGCGAGGTCGCCTGCGTCACGGCGCGACGGATGCGCGGCTCCAGATCGGCGAGATCGCGCGTGCCCTGCACCACCACCTCGGACTGCTTGCGGTTCACCGCCGCGATTTCCACGGTGGCGGTGAAGTCTTCAGTGGTCGCCGAGCCGCGGCCGAATCCGGTCATCGAATGCATGCCGCGACGATGCGGGGCCGAAAGAAGTAGCGCAAGTTTGCAACTTGCGGGTGTGGGCGGCTCACCAATCAGGGCGGGCCTGGCCGGCAAGCGAGCTCACCCGTTCACAACTTGAAAAGTTACGCTACTTGATTTCCTCCGCACCGAAATACGGCACGAGGGCGGCGGGGAGCTTGATCGAGCCGTCGGGCTGCTGGCATTGCTCCAGCAGGGCGACGTAGAGTCTTGGAAGCGCAGTGCCGGAGCCGTTCAGGGTGTGCGGGAAGCGGTTTTTGCCTTCGCTGTCCTTGAAGCGGAGCTTCATGCGGCGGGCCTGGTAGTCGCCGAAGCAGGAGCAGCTCGAGACTTCGAGATACTTGCCGTGACCGGGTGCCCAGACCTCGATGTCGTAGGTCTTGGCCGAGGAAAACCCGAGGTCGCCGGTGCAGAGTTCGATCGTGCGGTAGTGCAGGCCGAGCTTCTGGAGGATCGATTCGGCATGCGCGGTCAGTTGCTCCAGGACCTCGAAGCCCTTGTCCGGATGAACGACCTGGACGAGCTCGACCTTGTCGAACTGGTGCATGCGGATGATGCCCTTGTTGTCGCGTCCGGCGGATCCGGCCTCACGGCGGAAGCAAGGGGTGTAGGCCACCATTTTCACCGGCAGCTCGGACTCGGCGAGGATGGTATCGCGGTAAAGATTCGTCACCGGCACCTCGGCGGTGGGGGCGAGGAAGAGGTTGTTGATGCCGTCGTCACCGGCATCGGTGCCATACATGTCATCCTCGAACTTCGGGAGCTGGCCGGTGCCTTCCATGCACTCGCGCTTCACGAGATGCGGGACATTGACCTCCTCGTAGCCGTTGGCGGATTGGGTATCCAAGAGGAAATTGATGAGCGCGCGCTCAAGCTTCGCGCCCTGGCCGCGATATACTACGAAGCCGGAGCCGGCGACGCGGGTGCCGTCGTCCCAGTTGACCAGGCCGTGCTTGAGGGCGAGTTCGACGTGGTCCTTCGGTTCTGTTAGATCGGGCTTCGAGCCCCATTCACGAACAACGGGGTTGGCGCTTTCATCCGAGCCGACGGGACAATCCGCGTGCGGCATGTTCGGGATGTTCAGCAAAAGGTCGGCCTGACGGGCGGAGGTGGCCTCGGCCTCGGTGTCGTAGGCGGAGATTCTCGCATTGATCAAGCGGACCTGGTCCTCGATCGCGCTGGTGTCCTCGCCCTTGCCCTTGAGCATGCCGATTTCCTTGGAGACGCGCTTGCGATCGGCCTGGAGGGACTGCTTTTCGGTCTCGGCGTGGCGGCGCGCCTCGTCGCAGGCGAGCACTTCGTTGACGAGCTTCCAGTGGTCCCCGCCGCGGGGCTTGATGGCGTCCTGAACGGCGGTCGGGTTTTCGCGGATGACGCGGATGTCGAGCATGGCGGGCGGATTTAGAACGGACCGGCGCTGCGAATAAACGTAAAAAAGCGCGACCCCGGAATCCGGAGCCGCGCTGGAGAGGAAAGTGCCGGATTATTCAGCAGCCTTTGGAGCCGGAGGGGAGGCCTTCTTCATCTCGGCCATGACCGTGGCGGCGAACTCCTCCGCGGTCGGTGGCGTGCCTTTTTCCATGGCTTCGGCGTAGCTGGTGAAGGGCGCGGCGGGAATGTTCATCCGGCCCGGGGTGGCAGGGGCGGAGGTCGCTTTCTCAGCAGCGAGCTTGGCGGCCTTCAGGGCGGTTTCCTTTTCCCCGGCCTTCCAGAGAAGGGCGGCGATCATCTGGTTCTCCATCGGGCCACCTCTGGATTCCATCTCAGGGGCAAGGGTGGTGGCCACCGTCTTTAGGAAGGAGGCGGGCACTTCGTCCTTGCTCACGAGCAGGGAGCGGGCGGATCCAAAGAGGGTCATCAGACGTCCTTGTTCCGGCAAGGCTGCGACTGCGGCCTCGGCAGCGGCCCAGTCCTTTTTGGCGATCAGCAAGTCGAAGCCCATCATGGAAAGATAGGGTGACTCGGCGTCCAGCTCCTTGATGTCACTGATGGCCTTGGCGATGCCTTCGACGTCGTTCGTCGCCTTGGCCTGGGTGTAGGCGCGCATCACGCCGCTGATCTTGCCCTGCGCGGCCTGCTTGGCGGCGATGCCGTCGATGGCTTTCTTCTGGGCGTCGCCGCCGGCGAGGAAGGCTTCGATGACCTCGTCGCTGAGCTGCATCGGGTGAGTCTTGAGAAGGATCTTGCCGTCCTTCACGACGAAGGCGTGGGGGATGCCGGTGACTCCAGCAGGATTGAGCCATTCGGTTTCGAAAGCTCCGCCCTTGCCGGTGTAGGCGACGTTGTAAGCCATGCCATCGCCCTTTTTCTTCACGAACTCGACGACCTTGTCCTTGCCATCCTCCCAGACGTTGATGCCGGAAATGATGAGGCCCTTTTCGGCATACTTCTTGTGAAGCTCGTTGACGTGCGGGATGGCGGCGATGCAGGGGCCGCACCAGGTGGCCCAGCATTCGAAGATGTAAACCTTGCCGGGCTCCCAGGCCTTTGGCCCGCTGCCCTGGACCCAGTCAAGCTTGGCAAAGACATCGGTGGTGACGGCGGAGCCTACGTTGAGCGTGGCTTCCTCGGGCTTGAGGCGCTTGGAGGCACCTTCAGAAGATGGGACGACTTTTCCGGCAGGGACAGCGGTTTCAGCGGTGCAAACGGCTGCGGAGACAAGGAGTGACAAAATGACTTTCACGGCTCGTCTAACGCCGGTCGGTTTCGGGTTTGTCTAGGAAAAATCCCCGGCAGCCTCCCGAGCAAACGACTGTCGGTCAGTTGGTGGCTTCATTTCTCCGGCACCGCGATCTCCTGCTCGACCTCGATGCCTCCGAACATGTTCATCATGCCGGACGCCTTGGTTTCAAGATGGGACCTGTATTGCTGGAGCTGTTGATCGTTGAGCACCGGACGCAGCGCCTCGATCCGTTCGTCGGTGCGCGTTTTGATGGTGTCTGCGATGACCTGCTTGAAGTCACCATCGGACACCTTCTTGTGGCCTTCCGGATCCATTTGTTCGTGGATGAGGTCGGTCAGGCCGAGTTCGTCATCGATCTCGATGCCCATCCCTTCCGTGAACAGGTTCATCATGGAGGACGGCTTTTTCGCATCCTCCTGCCTGGCGGCTTGTTCGGAAAGCACGCCATAGACCGCGTCCTTCTGCTCCTGGGTGAGATCGAGGACGGTGCCAAGGGTGCCGAGATCCTTGAGGGCCCTGGAGTCAATCCGGCTCTGGCGTTCCTTGGCCTTGAGCGCGTCGAATCCCGCCTTCTGTTGATCATTGAGCAGAGCTGCGGTGGCTTCTTCGAGCCCGTCCCGCTCCATCAGATCCGACAGCTCCTTCATCTTGGCGGAGTTGTCACCCGAGCCATCGAAGGAGAAAAGCTCGCCCATTTTCACGAAGCGCTCCTCCATGGCAGCGCGGATCTTTGCCTGCTGGTCGGGAGAAAGGTTCAACTCGGCGCAAAGCTTCGCGAAGCGGGCCTCGAACTTCTTGCGCTGCATGTCGGTCATCCGCTGGGCCATCTGCTGCTGCATTTTCTTTCCTGCTTCAGTGGCCTTCGCCTCGATTTCGCGCTTCGAAGTGTCGATGGCGGGGCGGGCCGGGCGAGCGGGCGTGTCCTTGATTTCCTCTGCGGGCTTGAGCTTGTCTGGGACCCCCAGCATCGAGGACGGCGAGGAGCTGGAGCCCGCTGCGGTCGTGGCGGGTCCGCTGCTCGAAGTGGAGGGCTTGGCGAACCATCCGATGGCGATTCCGGCAATCAGGCAGCCGACGGGCAGGGCAAATTTCATCGCCGGGAAGCGAGCCTGATCAGGCGATTTGTTCCGGTTCCTGGCCGAGGAAGGACTTTTTGCAAAGCTCGGCATACTTGCCATGGAGGGCCAGCAGCTCCTCATGCGTGCCCTGTTCGATCACACGACCCTGGTCGAGCACGTAGATGCGGTCGGCATTGCGGATGGTGGAAAGCCGGTGCGCGATCACGAAGGCGGTGCGGTTTTCCATCAAGCGGTCGAGCGCGTCCTGGATGAGCCGTTCGGTCTGGCTGTCCACTGAGGCGGTGGCCTCGTCGAGAAGCAGGATCGGCGCATTTTTCAACAAGGCCCGTGCGATCGAAAGCCGCTGCTTTTCCCCACCCGAAAGCTTCACGCCGCGCTCGCCGACGTTGGTGTCGAGCTGCTTCGGGAGTTCC
>JAIYDT010000427.1 GCA_027487355.1 Verrucomicrobiaceae bacterium | reverse complement strand
TCCTCGTCAACCGCCATCACCAACTCCACGATATCGAAATCGTCGGCCCCGAGATCCTTTTCAAGGGTGGACTCCAGCTTGATCACGGAAGGATCGAGATCGAGAAGTTTCGCGGTCACCTTGCGAAGGCGGGTCTCGGTGCTTTGTGCAGTTTGGGCGCTGCCCGGAGTGGATTTACCAGAAGACACCGTCTCGCTGGAAGGGAGCACCTTGAAGCTGTTGATGACCTCTTCCAAAATCGGCTTCGCAGTCGGCTCCTTCGAGCGCAGGGTCCAGGTGAGCACCTGATAGAACGCGTCCGGCGACTCGACCGTTGCGATGTGATAAACAATGCCGATCCTGTCAAAGGAGCCCTCGAGACGATGCTGCCTCGCGGGAAGTCCATTGAGGGTCCGGATCGTCACCTCGGACAGCTCCGCGCCGCTCATCTTCGCCTTCATGTTCGTCAGGACGAGGTTGTCATAGCCCTCAAGATCGCTCTCGATGTCCTGCTTCGATTCCTCGAGGACGATCGTATAAAGCTCGCGCCTCCCATTGCCGACAGCGAGCTGGGCATCCGATTCCTTGATGAGCTGGGGCAACTCGCCCCAGTTGGAAGGCATCTCGATGGTGAAGGTGCCGGACTTTCCGGTGACCAGCGTGGACTTTCCTCCACCGTTCGCGGCGATCGCCTGCTTTTCCACGATCCTGCCCACCGCCAGGCCGAGACCGCCAAGGATCCCGACGATGGCCAGCACTCCGCTGATGACCGAACTGATGATCCAGCCAGCCGACTTGCGCTTGCAGGCCTTGATGATGGAGAAGATGAAGAATCCAACGACCACCAGAAGAATGACTGCCAGAATCAGCGGCGCGACCGTCTTCCCCAATTCATAACCGGCCTGATAGGAGGGACTCGCACTGCTTTCCATGATCCAATCGAACCAGTCGGCTCCTTGCCAGGGCAAGACAAATCAAGTGCCGATCCGGATTGCGGCGGAAACTCATCGATGCGTGACACCTGCCCGACTTTAGGCAATTCAATGCTCCTCCGTGAAAGCCCTCCTCCTCAACGCACCCTCCTGCCTGGAATACACCGACTTCCCGACTCCTGTTCCAGCCAGCGGAGAAGTCCTCGTCCGCATCCGCGCCTGCGGCATTTGTGGCAGTGACATCCATGGCTGGGATGGCTCCACCGGCCGACGCCTCCCACCCCTCATCATGGGCCACGAAGCCTCCGGGGAAATCGCCGCTCTCGGGGAAGGCATCACTGGATGGAAGGTCGGCGACCGCGTGACCTTCGACTCCACGATCTTCTGTGGAGAATGCGATAGCTGCCGGGCCGGACAGGTGAATCTTTGCGGCAACCGCCGCGTCGTCGGGGTGGCACCTCCGGAGTATCGCCAGCACGGAGCCTTCGCGGAATACGTGGTCCTGCCGACCCGGATTCTTTACGCCCTGCCGCCTTCACTTTCCTTCGTGCAGGCCGCGATGGTCGAACCGGTTTCCATCGCCATCCACGCGGTCGGTCGGGTGAAACTCGGAGCGAATGACACCGTCGCGGTCATCGGCAGCGGGATGATCGGACTCTTTGTCATCCAGGCCCTGAAATGGGCGGGCGTGAAACGGATCATCGCCATCGATCTCGCCGAGAACCGCCTCGCCCTCGCCCGCGAACTCGGTGCCACCGACACCATCCACTCCGGCAGCACCGATGCCGTGCAGGAAACCCTCCGCCTCACCGATGGGGTCGGGGCGGATGCGGCCTTCGAAGTCGTCGGCATCGGAGCCACCCTGAACCTGGCCCTCAACCTCCTCCGTCGAGGCGGCTCGGCCGTGCTGGTGGGAAACCTTGCGCCCAAGGCGGACTTTCCTCTGCAAGCCGTCGTCACCCGCGAGCTCAACCTTCACGGCACCTGCGCCTCCGCCGGCGAGTATCCGCTCTGCCTCGACCTCATCGAACGCGGCATCATCCGCGTGGAGCCAATGATCAGCGCCGTCGCCCCACTATCCGAAGGCGCCCAATGGTTCCAAACCCTCAGCGCCAAAGACGGCAGCAGCTTCATGAAAGTCATCCTGGAGCCGTAGGAGGTATGGGTTATTAGTTATTAGTTATTAGTTATTAGTCATTAGTCATTTCTTCCCCCATGTCCCTATTCTCCCTCACCGACCAGACCGCACTCGTCACCGGAGCCAGCCGTGGCCTTGGAAAGCACTTTGCCCTCACGCTCGCGGCGGCCGGAGCCGATGTTGCCATCACCAGCCGCACGCTGGAGTCGCTCGATGAAACCGTTCGTGACATCGAGGCCCTCGGACGTCGCGCGATCCCCATCGCCCTTGATGTGCGCGATCACGACAGCATCGAGTCCGGCATCGCCACCGCGATTTCGGCCTTCGGCCACCTCGACATTCTCGTCAACAACGCCGGCTGCAACGTCCGCAAGCCCGCGCTCGACATCACCTGGGACGATTGGAACACCGTGCTCGACACCAACTTGCGCGGCCTGTTCTTCGTCGCCCAATCCGTCGCCCGCCAAATGGTCGCGACCGGAAAGGGCCGGATCATCAACATCGGCTCGGTCACCTGCGTCGCCGGGTATGCCGGGCTCGCCCCCTATGGAGCCAGCCGCGGCGGGGTGAAGCAACTCACCATGAGCCTCGCGGCCGACTGGGGACCCAGTGGCGTCACGGTGAACTGCCTCGCGCCCGGCTGGTTCAAGACCGCGCAGAACGCCGTACTTTATGACAATGCCGAGTGGGTCAGCTACCTCAGCGACAAGATTCCCCTGCGCAGGCCGGGAAGGATCGAGGATCTAACAGGTCCGCTGCTTTTCCTCGCCAGCAACGCCAGCGCCTACGTCAACGGCCAAACCCTCCTCGTCGATGGCGGCATCTCCGTCAACGACACCCGCGCCCTGCCCAAACCCTCCTGACTTTCTCTCCATGACCGAAACCCAAAAACCCACCTCCCGATATCGCTGGGTGATCTGTGCACTCATCTTCGCGATGATCACGATCAACTACATGGACCGGATGGTCTTCGGCGTGCTCAGTCCCGAGCTGAAGAAGATCTTCACCTGGAGCGATGCCGACTACGCCAACATCACCTTCTGGTTCGAGGTCGGATACACCTTCGGACTGGCCTTTGTCGGACGCATCCTCGACCGCATCGGCACCCGACTCGGACTCGCCATCGCGCTGGCCGGTTGGTGCATCGCCCTCGCCATGCACAGCGGCATGGCCACCATCGTCGGCTTCTGCCTTGCACGCTTCCTCCTCGGCCTAACAGAATCCGGTGCCTTTCCCGGAGCCACCAAGGCCGTGGCCGAATGGTTCCCCAGTCGCGAGCGTGCCCTGGTCGCCGGCATCTTCAACTCCGGAAGCAACGTCGGGGCCATTCTTGCTCCTGCACTGGTGCCGATCATTTTCTATCACTTCGGTTGGCAGGCAGCCATTCTCGCCACCGCCGGTGTCGGCCTCATCTGGCTGGCATTCTGGCTGACGGCCTTCCGTTCTCCGGAAACCCATCCGCGTGTCTCGCCCTCCGAACTCGCCCACATCCGCAGCGATCCGCCGGACGCCATCACCGAATCCATGCCGTTGAGGCGCATCCTCTCCACCCGCCAGGCCTGGGCGTTCATGATGGGGAAATTCTTCACCGACGCGATCTGGCGCTGGAACATCTATCTCCTACCGCTCTTCTTCAGCCAGCACTTTGGGATGAAGATATTCGAATTCGGTCCACCCTTTCTTGTGATCTATCTGATGGCGGATGTCGGCAGCATCGGCGGCGGATGGCTTTCCTCCACGCTTCTGAAACGCGGCTGGTCGCTCAACAAGGCCCGCAAGACCGCGATGCTCATCTGCGTGATCGGCGTGCTGCCGGTGGCGCTCACCACCTTCGTGCCGCAGGAGTGGAAATGGATCGCCATCTGCATCGTCGGGCTCGCCATGGCCTCGCATCAGGGCTGGTCGTCGAACCTCTACACCAGCGTCTCCGATCTTTTCCCCAAGCACGCGGTCGCCACCGTCGCCGGTATCGGCGGAACCGCTGGCGGGCTCGGCACGATGGGGCTGTTGAAGCTCACCGCCATCCTCTTCGATTCACAGGCAAAGAACTCCAACAACGAGCACGTCTACACCCTGCTCTTCACCTTCGCCGGCCTGGCCTACCTCGCCGCCCTCGCGTGCTTCCATTTCCTCGTCCCAAAAATGGAGCCGGTGAAATAGGGAGTTGCGAGATTCCTGTCGCAACCACCCTGACTTGGGGGCAGAAATGCCCCGGCTCCACATAGTCGAATGCTCGGAGGGAGTGGAGAGCTCTCGGGGCTTGAGCGGGAAGCCGCAGGTCACTCTGCCGAATGAGTCATTGACTGCATGCGTTTTTTAAGACTTAGTGCATGCATGACTCAAGTGACCATACGCCGGGTGGAGGAGGCCTGGGTGGAAAGGGCGCGACAGGAAGCGTCGAGACTTCACGTGTCGATGAATCAGGTGCTCCTCGACGCGTTGCGGCGCGGGCTGGGAGCCGACGTCGAACCGATCCGGAAAACCAACCTGGATCAGTATGCCGGGGATTCGGACTTCGGCCCGGAATGGGAGGCATTTCTGGAAAAGGATCTCAAGCAGGTGGATGACGAGCTATGGAGCTGATCCTCGTGCTGGATACCAATGCCTACAGCGATTGGAGGCGGACTGGGCGGTGGCATGAACGGATCGCCATCGCGGATCGAATCGTGGTGCCTTCGATCGTTGTCGGCGAACTCATGCATGGCTTTTGCAAAGGGAGCCTGTTCGAACGGAATCTCGGCAACTTGCACGCCTTCCTCAAGGAGCCTCAGGTTGAAGTCATGCCGGTCACACTCCGGACGGCGGAAATCTACAGCGAGTTCCTGCTCCACCTCCAGAACCAGGGAACTCCCATTCCCACCAATGACATCTGGATCGCCGCCCTTTGCCACGAGTGCCACGGTGAACTCGCCACCCGCGACGGTCACTTCGGGGCATTGCCTCTGGTCACTCGATCCAAGGAGTAGACAATCACCCGCGTTCATCCCGTCCATCTTCGGCTGCTTTTCTGCGTTTGGATTGGTTCCTCATTCTCAAGACAGCTTCTGAGAACCCTTTTTGTGGGAGGCGATGCCCTTTGACGGATCGGGAAAATGGGCGCGTAGTAGGTGGTGCATGAAACCCACCCGATTCCTCCCGGTCCTCAGTCTGATGGCGGCGATGGCCTTGACCTCGAATGGGGCAGACGCCCCGCCGGACCCCAAGAAGGCTTTCGGTCGTCCGATCGTCCTGACACCCGATGACAAGCCGGCCTTCGACGCTCCGCCAAGAGGGTTCAACGTGCGCCGCAAGGACATCCTGCAGGGTCGGCTGGAAATGGTGGAGTATGACTCGAAAACAGTCGGCACGAAACGCCGGATGCAGGTTTACACGCCTCCGGGCTATTCGAAGGAGAAGAACTATCCGGTGCTCTATCTGCTGCACGGCATCGGTGGCGATGAGACTGAGTGGCAGCGCTTCGTGACGGTGGACGCGATTTTCGACAACCTGATCGCGGACAAGAAGGCGGTGCCGATGATCGTGGTGATGCCGAATGGTCGCGCCCAGAAGAATGATCGTCCGGAAGGCAACATCTACGCGGCGGCCCCAGCGTTCGCGAACTTCGAGCGGGATCTGCTCGACGATGTGATTCCGGTGATCGCCGCAAGATATGAAGTCGTGAAGACCCCGGAGGGTCGGGCGCTGGCCGGGCTTTCAATGGGCGGCGGGCAGACGCTGAACTTCGGACTCAGCCACCTCGACACCTTTGCGTGGATCGGCGCGTTCTCCCCGGCACCGAACACCAAGGCCCCGGCAGATCTCCTCCCGAAACCAGATGAGTCGAAAAAACACCTGAAGCTGCTGGTGCTGACCTGCGGCAACAAGGACGGCCTGATCAACATCAGCCAGGGAATGCATGCCTACCTGAAGGAAAAGCAGGTGCCGCATGCCTGGCACGTCGATGGTCATGGCCACGACGCCGCCCATTGGGGCAGCAGCCTTTTTTACTTTGCACAGAATGTTTTCCGCTGAGGCGGGTTTACTTCAAGTTGGTCCGTCAATGAATCCCCATGAACCCACTTTCCCTTTCCCGCCTCGTCGTGATGGCGTGCCTTGCCTGGTCGCTGCCTGCGGCGCATGCCGTCGAGCCGCCGGCGACGCTGCGGAGCGTGTTCGCGGATGATTTCCTGGTGGGAGTGGCGCTGGGCTCCTACCAGATCAACGGACGGGTTCCCAAGGCGGAGGAAGTGGCGGCAAAGCAGTTCTCGGCCATCACTCCGGAGAACGAGTTCAAGTGGCAGGCCCTGCATCCCGCTCCGGGTCGCTACGAATTCAAATCGGCGGATGTCTTTGCCAACTTCGCGAAGGCCCACGACATGAAACTGATCGGTCACACACTGGTGTGGCACAGCCAGACGCCGGACTGGGTGTTCAAGGGAGACGACGGAAAGCCCGCGACCCGCGAGCAGTTGCTGGAGCGGATGCGCGAACACATCCGGACGGTGGCCGATCGCTACAAGGACTCCGTGAAAGGCTGGGACGTGGTCAACGAGGCCCTCTCCGACGGGGGCCCCGAGCTGCTGCGGGATTCGCCATGGCGGCGCATCATTGGCGACGATTTCCTCGATCACGCCTTCCGCTTTGCCAGGGAGGCGGCGCCGAATGCCGAGCTCTACTACAACGACTACGGCCTCGAGGACCCGCGCAAGCGCCGCAACTGCGTCACCCTGCTGAAGGGGATGATCGCCCGCGGAGTGCCGATCACCGGGGTGGGCACCCAATCGCATTTCAGCCTGGATCGACCTGCCCTCTCCGAAGTTGAGAAAACCATTCAGGATCTCTCCGCTCTTGGACTGAAGGTGATGGTGACCGAACTCGATGTGGACGTGCTTCCCGCAAGGGGAGGTTTCGGCAACGCCGACATCAACCGCCGCGAACAGGCGGATCCGGCCCTCGATCCCTACAAGACCGGGCTGCCCGATGAGGTTCAGCAGAAACTGGCAAAACGCTACGCCGAGCTGTTCGACGTGTATCTGCGTCATCGGAAATCGGTGACCCGTGTCACGTTGTGGGGCTTGAACGATGGCTTCAGCTGGCTGAACCACTTTCCAATCCGGGGCAGGACCAATCACGCCCTGCTGATCGATCGGGCCATGCTGCCCAAACCCGCGTTCTTCGCGGTGCTGAAGGAAGGGGAGAAGAAGCGTGAGGAGAAGAAGGCTCCGTGAGTTCGGGGAGACAAGCGAGCTTCATGACCTGGCCCGCAGAGTGGCCTCGGCAGTCGGCCCAGCTTCAGCGATGGGACGTTACTCACCAGGTTGCGGTTTGTTCGTTTCCCCGGACTTCGACTCGGGAGTGTTGGTGGGGTTTCCATTACCCGCTTGCTCGGCTTCGGCAGAAGATGGACCTGCATAGCCGTAACCGCGCCACTGCCAGTTTTGATTGGGATAAGCCATCGTATAGGAATCGGAGCCGATGTGGTAATACACCTCGAACTTCAGGTGATCATCCGAGACCCAGTAACCGGAAGAGATGAGGAGTTCGGAATCAGGCACAGATGAAAAATCGTATCGATCGGGAAAGGGAGACCCTCTTTGTGCGGTCGATGAGTAGATGTCCGATAGCTTCTCCTTGGTGAAAGCGACTCGGTGATTCTCGGTCGCGCCTGGAACAAAGGCGACGAGACCGGAAAGCAGCGCGACCAAACCCGAGTAGCTCGCCACCAACCGCTTTTTCAGAAGGCTCGCGACCATCGCCGTGATCACGGCAATGCCAGCGACCGCACTTCCTGATAATCCATTGCAAAGCAGATAGGATCGGTCGTGGATCGTTCCCGACGAATGCGACACCCCCACGAAAACCAGGAACGCAGCGATCCCGGTCATCATCGAACAAGCTGCTAGATGTCGGCGCATCGCTTCGTGGGTCCGTGTGTTCTTTTATCACCTTGAAAACAGACAAGTGCCAACGTTCCCCGTCTTATCATCGGGTCTTGATCGACTTGTTTTTTGAACCAGTGACGTCATGGCCTATCTATTGGAGTCGCGCGCGCCAGAATCTCCTGAAATGACTTTTGATCGCAGCCCAAGTAATAATCTTTCGACATCTTCATCGGTCCTGGACCTTCTGGATTGGAGAACATCTGAATGGTTGAAATGGTTGTTCCGTTGGCTCTGAGCTCAAGCGTTCCTAACAGCATCCACTTCATCGGGGAACGATCTCGCTTCGTGGCTTCGATGATCTGTCGAAGTTGACTTAGATCCTCTTTCTTGATCTCGACTCTCTTTGGATCTCGGCCACCAATCTGAATGAAGAGCGCCCCATCAAATGGAGGGATCGTGGGTGGAACATCCCGGAGGAAGAATGCGGTCGCCGCAACCATTACGATCAGTGCGAAGATGGCAAATAGAGCTCGATTTCGCTTGTTCATTTAATTATCAAAGTCTAGGCCATCCACGGCGGGGATGGAAGCCCGAATAAAAACTGGATCGTTACCCGCCGTTGGATTATCCTCCTTTTTCGATTAATATTTTAATGTCATTCATAAGACACGTAGAAACCCACAACCGAACCATCTTCATTGCAGACAACATCTAAAGGCTCCTTGTCGAAAATCAGATAGCGCGTCATGCGCTGACCTGGCGTAATGACATGATCTCTCCCCATGTAAGACTGCTCGGGAAGAATTGAGTTCTTTGAGTAGAAGGCAAATAGTCGGGACTCCAGATCCCTCTCATTGGTAGCTTTCTTCCATGATCCCTCCCGCAAGCTGCAATAGATGTAGGAAAGTCCCGTAGTATAAAGAACGGTAATTCCGAAAGCTACAAGGACGGCAAGCGTAACAAAAGCCTTTGCGGTTAGGTGTATGATCTTCTTCATTTTATTATCAAATAGCATGGTCCAACGATTGGTCGGGTTTAGGGGATGCTCACCGACCGGTCGGTGAGCGGGTGCAAAGGCGACCCGGAACTACGGAGTTCCGAAAACGGCTTCATGGCACAATTTCTAAGTCCGTCCTGTTGCCAAGCCAAGCTGGAATTGGATGATGGAAAGATTTCGAAAATTCCGCCCTCGTCCAAAAGGCTGGTGGTGCCTTGGACCTGCTGGCGATGCGGAAAACCTGCCCACCTTTTCAGATGAGAAGAGTTTCCCGTTCTCCTCTGAAAAGCATCAACAACCTCAAGGCCCGGTGACGCGGACTCGGTAGAAGCGCTTGGGATCGGTGCCGCCGGTGGGGTCGGTGAGGGAGGATTGTGTGGTGGTTGCGACCGATGAAGAGCCGACTGGAGTCCAACTGCCTGAGTCTAGCGAGGTGGAGGTCTCGAGTTGATAGGTCTTTCCGATCACGGAGGTGAATCCGATGCTGACGGCGGGGCTGCTGCGCTGGATCGAGAGGATCTTGAAGAGCGAGGCGGCATCGAGCGGATTGGTGCCGGCGTTCTGTTCGTCGAGATTGCTGCGGCCGTCGCCATCATCATCGCCCGCCGCCAGCAGGAGCTTTACGGCGGTGGTGGTGGAGGACGGATTGGGCGGACCAGAATCGCTGCTGCCAGGAGTAGTCGAGGAAACGCTGGTCGCGCTGATGGCGGTGATGCGGGCGCGATAGGTGTTTCCGGGAGAACCGGAGAAGGAGAAGCTTGTCTGGGTGCCCGGAATCGTCTGGCTGGAGGAGAGGACCCCGTTCTCGAAGATCTCAACGAGCCACGAGGCGACATTGTCATCGGCTCCGGCATTCGCGACCCAGGAGAAGGTGCCGGAACTACCAATTTCATAGTAGTTCGCGAGAGGGGTCGGGGATGGCGGTGGCGTGACATCGACCACCTTCAGGAACTGGGCCAATTCGCCGTCGTTGGTGATCGGGTTCACCGTGCCGCCGCCGAGTCCCACGAAGAGTCCGTTGGTGTAGAGGTCGGAGCCGGTGCGTGGTGTGGTCCAGACATTCGCGGCGGCATTGCTGCTGGCGAGATTGCGGACATTGTAGCTGCGGGCGGCGGTGTTCTTCAGGCCGAGGAGGTTCCACAGGGGATCCCCTGCCCCACCCCGGAGGTCGAAGGTGCTGCTGGTGCTGAGATGGGTGGTGGCTCCGGTTCCGGGGTTGGTGGCGTTGTGGGCGAAGAGGTTGGCGAAGCAGAGCACGACGTCCTTGAAGGCCGGAGAGGCATTGGCCTGCTCGTATTTCGCGATGGCGAAGAGGTTGTCGGCTGGAGCTCCACCGCTGATCCGCTGGTCGAGATAATACTGGTTGAGGCTCTTGATCGCGGGGCTGTTCAAGCGCGCCCAGTTGACCCGGCCATACCACTGGGCCATGCCGGTGTTGTTGGGTGGCAGGGTGGCGGGATACCAGAACTGCGCGCGGTTCCACTTCTTGAAGTGGGGGATGCGCTTTCCGAAGTTGAGTTCGTGATCGGTCTCGAAGCCGTCGTAATGCCAAGTTCCGGAGCCGGTGTTGAAGTTCTGGATGCCCTGTTCCTGTCCGTTGAAGACCATCGGCAGACCAGGAACGGCGGACATCGCGGCATAGCGGGTGGCGTTCAGCCATGCGTCGTTGTCCGGCAGGATCTCATCGTGGCCGGTGATGTTGAGCAGGATCGCGCCGGTGCGATAGGTGGAGCGGCGGGATTCGAGGTTGCTCTGGAAGTCGGACTCCTTGTTGAGGCGGCTGGCGGTGAAGTTGAACACCATGTTCTCGTTGAGGATGTCGAACACGCGGTTGCTGCGATAGCCGGGTTCAGCGCCATCGAGGGTTTCCGCCATGAAGACGAAGTTCCATTTCGCGGCGCGGGTCTTGTTGATGACATATTCCCAGAGCGGGTTCGGCAAGCCCTGGCCGAAGTCGCAACGCAGGGCGTCGATGCCCTTGTTGTCGTCGGCGAGGCGCGAGGCTGCGGATCCGGTGGTCGAATTGGAAAGTGAGTGACCGGTCTGCTGGAGCCAGTAGGTCGGGTAGTGGCCGAGGTATTTCCACAACTTGATCACCTCCGGGCTGAGGCTGTTGAAATCCACGAAATCATCCTCGTTCTTGTGGGGCTCTGAGCCGGAGGCATAACTTCCATAACGCCAGAGGGCGGAGTAGCGGCCGTAGTAGAGTTCGGCCACGTCGCTCCACTTGCCAAAGTCATTGCGGTCCGGTGCCACCGCCTTGTCCTTGTCGGTGAGACTGGTGAAATAGGTGGCCGCCTGACCGTAATCGCCTGTTCGCGAATACCAGTTCCCCGGGATCGCGGTGGAGGTCGAGCCGGTGTAGCCAAGGTCAACCCCACCCTGCCCATACACGGCATCCCACGCGGTGTGATTCGCCACGAAGTCGAGCATCACGTTGATCGTGCCGACGCTGCCATTGTAGGTGTCGGCCTTCTGGACGAAGTTCTGGAATTCCGCCAAGGCCGAGGCCTCGGTGTTGGCACTGCCGAGATAGGGGTTCACAGCGAAGAAGTTCTTCGTCGCGTAGGGACTGCCCGGCGAGTAGGGCGAGGAGGTGGCCGGATCATTCTCGACCCCGAGTCCACCGGTGGGATGGATCGGCTGGAACCAGAGGCAGTTGGTCTGAACGAGATTGAAGTAATCGAGGTTCAGCGGGTCGGTGCCATCGGTATCTCCATCGGCCGCTCCGAGGAGATCGACAAAGGTGCTGCGCCCTGCTTCAGAGGCAGCGGTGGCCTCGATGGTGAGCGGGTTGAGCTCATAAAGGGTCATTTCCAGGGTCTTCTTCGGCGAGACGACGACGGCGTGATCACGATCCCCATAGTAGAACCAGGGACCGGTTGGCGAGAAGCGGTAGCGCACCGTGGCGCGATAGGCACCCGTCTTCGTCACCGCGACCGAGGCACTCCAGGTCGAGCCGGAGGCGGTCATTGGATAAGCGCGGTAGTAGTTCGAATCATTCTGCCCGCAGACATCGCGGGCGGGAGGGAGGATGCCGTCTGGGACTCCGTCGGCGTTGTTGTCCTGGTCGGCCTTGTCGCGACGGTTCAGGTTGGTCACGAGTTCCACCTCGGTCGGAGGAGTTCCGGCGTTGAAGGTGACGCTGGCATCAAGCGGGAACGACTGCCCGGCGATCTCATCAATGAAGAACTTGGTGGTCTGATAAGGGCCGCTGGCGCTGTTGATCGTCAGGTTTGAAATCCTCGGGACTCCGGTGATGGTGAAGTTTCCAGAGATATCCTTCCTCCAGGAAAGCGTGAGGGCATCGGTGGCGAAGCTGTTATGGAATTTGTCGGCCGTGGCAGTGCTGGTCAGCGCATACCATTGATAGTTCCGGCCGTCCTTGATGTCGGGAATCGTTGCCGTCGCGGTGGTTCCCGAGACCTGAGCCTGGATGACCTGCGAGTAGGTCCAGTTGGTATCCGTGTAGCGGACATAGACCTTTTCCTCGGCCGAGGGCGTGGCATTGAGGGTGATCGTGATCAGCCCGGTGGAGGCGTTGCGAGTAGCGTTGGTGATGGCGACGGGAGCGGCCGAGAGCTCCATCACGCTGATGAAGGTATTGGTCAGGCCAGGATCCTTGGCGGTGAAGATGTAGCGTTTTCCGCTGGTCACGCCGCCGGAGAGCTTCGATGGGGAGTCCCCGATCGGCTGAAAATACATCAGGGCCAGCTCGTTCTTCGGGAAGATCAGGTTGCCGCCGTAGTCGTTGTTCCAGTTGTTTCCGCTGACCATCTTGAAGTTGTAGTCAGTGTCGGAAGCAGGAGCTGTCCACTCGTAGCGGAACCACTCGGTGCTGCCATCGGGTCCGGTGTACTTGTAGGAGTTGGTGGTGCCGAGATCCCAGCCCTGGCCGTCACCGGGGAAGTCGGTCTCATTGGCGGTCCAGGCCTGGAGGGAGCCCAAGCCCAGGAAAAGACAGCCGAACAGATGGATAAGCAGTTTCATGATGGGAAGATTGTGGATCGGAAATCAGGGAACAGGTGAGATAACCATGCGGTAGAAGCGCTTGGGCAGGCCTGAGGTGTCGTCGATCTGGAGCAGGCCGGGTGCGGCATTGGCAGGCGTGATCGTGGGAGTCCCGAAGGGCGACCAGGTGCCGAGATTGAGGGACGACTGGAGCTGATAACTGCGACCTGGAAGCGTGGCGAAAGTCAGGCGGACGCCGCCATTGATCGAGGCGATGCCGAGCTTCGGATAGCTGGAACGATCCGTGAGTTGAGGGTTCATGCCAACCAGCCATTCGATGAGGTTCGAGACGCCATCGCCATCGGGATCGCCTTCCGGTCCGTTCGCGCCATTCGGGTTGTTGTCATCGAGTCCGTTCGCTGTTTCCCAATCGGCGGGCAGCCCGTCCTGATCGCCATCGAGGACGGTGGTGGAAAGCGAGAGCCCGATCACAAAGGAAGAGGCCTGGCTTTCCATCTCAATCTGCTGGGTCTGCGCCTGGTTGCGCAGGCGGAGGGTGTCGAAGGCGGCGACCTCGTCGTCGGTGGCGAGCGATTGCCAGGTCACGCCCGAGACCGCCTGCACGGCGGCCGTGGTGGTGGCGAGGGGTGAGCGGTTGCTGAGCGAAACGGTCGAGCCTGTTAGAGCGGGCGTGGTCAGATGGGCCTGACCGGAGACGAGCAGGTCATCGAGGTCCGGGCTCAGGCCGAAGCGGACGAAGAGTTTCGAAACCGCGCCGGAGAGTTGATAGGAGGCGACGAGCGAATCGCCGCCGGTTTCGAGGCGGATGGTTTTCACAATCGTTCCCGCCGGATTCGTGAACCGCCAACCGGTGCCGGAGGATGCGGGAGCGACCGTGTAGAGTGCGTTCACAAAGGTGTCAGCGCCGCCGGTGCTGCCGGCCCACCAGTCCTTGAAGGCGCTGGTGCGGTAGGCTCCGACGCTGCCGTTCGCGCCGTGATTGGTGGAACCTTCAAACTCGGTCTCGGTGCCGCTGAAGGACAGCAGGTTTCCAATGACCTGGCGCACCTGGCCATTCGAAACATCCCGCGCCCAGGCGGCGACGCAGCGACCACCAATGGCCTCGAAGACCGCATAGACTCGGCTGTTAGAGAGGACGAACTCGCTTTCACCATCGAGATCCACATCCAGCGCATTGGCCTGGGCGGTGGCAGGCGGCGAAGTGGCCCATGTCTGAACTCCCTGGTAAACAGCGGCGAAGCGCGACTGCGACTGGGCGATCCGACTCGATGCCGCAAGCGTGTCGAAGGTGGTGTCCGCATTGATGAAGTCACCGGTCGAGAAGGTGCTCAGGTCGCCATTGTCCTCATCGTGCCAACCGGCGAGGAACTGCGAGCTGTGATACGTGCCGCGCGCGAGCCTGCCGAGCGGCGTGTTGCCGATGGAGGACACCGAGTTCCAGGCATCGCGGGTGATCCCCACTCCACCCGGACCGAACTGCTGGACGCCGTAGAAATTGTCGGCTCCCCCTGCACGATTGATCGGCACGCCAGGGCGGATGTTGAACACCTTGTCGCGAAGGCTTTCCTCCTGCGCGCTGCCGAACCACCAGTGATCGTAGGTTCCCTGCGTGGCGTGATCGAGCCACAGCGGGGCCTGCTTGCGGGTGAAGACCACCGAGCTGCCGCGATTGACCGGTGCGAAGGTGTCGGCAGTTCCATTTGGCGGCACCGAGAGATCCACCTGACCGGCAGCGACCTGATCGGGTCCGACCAGTTCGATCCATGGACGGCTGGCAAGCCAGGCGATGTTGGCATCGTAGGCGTCGGCACTCGCCTTGGTGCGGAAGTCGGAGAGGTCGCTCGACAGGATGAGCATCTGATGTTGCTCACCGCTGCGGGCCTTTCGGGAAAGCAACTGGCGGAGATTGATGTCGAGCCCGGAGTCCGTGTTCCTGAAGCGGAACTCAGAGGCCCGATCATTGATCACCATCGCCTTCACGCCGTTGATCTGGTTGATGCGGTAGCCGTCGTCGAGCAGCGCGCTCGAACGTCCAAACTGTCCTGATAGATGGCGGAACTGGTCGATGAAGACATGGCTGAATCCGGCGGCGGAGACCTTGGCCAGCACGCCTTCGTCGATCACCCGTTCGGGCACCCAGAAGACGCGGGAAGATGGAGCGACCCCATAGATGCCCTGCAGCAGGGTGTTGGAGAGACCGATGCTGTCATTGATCGCCGCCTGGCTGAAGTAAGGCAGCGGTGAGTCGGCATAGGTCGAGGATATGAGTTCGACGACCCCGTCGGACGCGAGTTGTCCGATGCGCTGGTTGAAAGCCGGACCATCGCGCCAGGGCTTTGAAGCGGCCGGATCAACCGAGGCCCACTGGAGCGACGAGGCGAGGGTGGGAGTGACATGCAGGCCGAGCTTGGACGAATAGGCATCATGGACATCGAAGGGCCGGTAATATCCGGCACCCGCGCCATTGTTGAGCCGCAGTTGGATTTGTGAGCCGGGAAGGATCGGCTCGTTGCCATGGATGACCGACATCACCTTGGCGCGCTTGCCACGATCCGGACCGTTGTAGGAAAACCAGGTGCGCAGCTCGCTGTTCTGCGAGATATAGCCTTGGTCCCGCCAGTAGTCTTCGGCCAGCCAATCGTCGTAGATCGTGTCGCGGATGTCGCTGCGACCGCCGAGATCTCCGGCTCCCTGCGGGCTGTTCTTCGTGCCATCACGCGTGGTGAAGACCTGGAACGAAAGTGAAGCGGGATCTCCGAGCCATCCCGCATCGCGGAGCGCCTGGCGGCTGATCGAGAACTCGACCGCATCCTGCTTGCTGTCGAAGTAGGCCTTCTTGAACCCATTGAGCGAGCCGGCCGCGCGACGCTGGACGCCCTTTGAAGTCAGATCCTGATTGATGCCGGTGGTGTTGTTCGCGGGGTTGGTGTCGACGAAGACCGCACCGTCGTTGGACTTGTAAACCGCGACCACCGCCTCCCATTTCATCTGGGTGCCGGTGTCCACCTCATCTGGAAGGGCATACTCGCCGATGGTGGGATTGCCGGTGTCGATGAGCACATAGAGATCGAGATTCCCCTCTTCGGCGAATGGCTGGAGGTCCTGGAAATCCACGCGGAAATAAAGTTCATCCGTGCCACCCGCCACCGGATCGCCGCCATCACGGGCGTAGAACGCCACGATGTCGCGCGAGCTGTCGAAGCCATCATTGCCGAGATAAGTGTCGCCTCCCTGATTGCCTGAACCATCGCCCTCGAACTCATCGAGCACGACCAGATCACTGATCTTCCAGTCGGTGAACTCCTGACGATTGGTCACGGCACCTCGAACGATCGAGTCGGCCTCGGAGACCGGACCAATGTTGATCTTTTCTCCGGCAAAGGGCGGCACCGTGTTGTCCACCCGTGGGTCGGTTCCGGCAACAAGTTCCTGGAGATTGGTCAGGCCGTCCTGATCCGGATCGCCTGCGGCTCCGTTGTTGGGATTGGACGTGCTGCCATCGAAGGCCACGGTACCATTGTCGAGGGCATTGAGGCCGAAACCGGTTTCCCATCCGTCAGGCAGGCCATCGCCATCGGTGTCGCCTTTCAAGGGATTCGTTTCCGTCCAGACTTCGCCCGATTGCCAGACGCGGTCCGCATTCGAGTCACCGGTGATGACGCCATTGAGATCCTTGTCCTCGCCGGATCCATCGGAAAGTCCATCGCCATCGGTGTCGGGGTTGCCGGGATGGGTTTCCAACCAGACCTCGCCGACATCGATCTCGCCGTTCGGCCAGTTGCGCCCGGTGGTGGCGGCGGTCGTCGTGCCGAGCGAGGCTCCGTCACCATCGACCCAGCCATTGCGGTTCGAGTCCTCCACGCCGTCGAGAATGCCATCGCCATCGCTGTCGGGATTTCCCGGATCGGTGGTGGAGCCACGCAGACGCTTCGTGCGGTCACCACCTTCGGAAGCGCTGTTCACACCCGGCACCGAGCCGAGGTTGTCGAGGGTGTTGAAGAAGGGCGGATCGAGGTCGCCGATGAAATTCGGGAACGAGTCGCCATTGGTGTCGGTGGCCGTATTGGTGGCCGAAAACGGCGTGCGCCAGCCGACCTCGAGGCCGTCCGGGAGCCCGTCGCCATCGCTGTCCGGAAGCAGCGGATCGGACTTTCCGTAGGCGAAGTGGACATGGATGTCGCCATTGGTCCATTGCTCGGAATTCGCCTTGTAGCGGACGTCATCGGTCGGAAATCCATTCGGCAGGGGCGTGATGGTGCCTTCATCGAAGTCGGAAAGGCCATCGTCATCGTCATCGAGATCGCTTGGATTTCCCGCCACCCGCTGGCGACGGATCACGGTGGCGTTGCGCTTGTCGGCGGCATTTCCACCCGGACCTGCGGCGGATGCAACCAAGCGGAAGGTGCCGGGAGCATTGATGGTCCAAATGAAATCCCAGAAGGCGCTGGAGCCCTGATAGGTCGGCTGGATGCCGATGGCGACAGGGTCGGCATCGACCGGCGTGAGCGTGCCGCTGCCGAGTTCGAATCCGAGGGCAACCGAGGTGGCATTGGCGCTGGTTTCCACCCGCACCGTGTAGGGCAGCGTGTCGGCACCGGGGCCATCGGGGAGGATGATCTCGACCAGCTTGCCGTTGCTGTCGAACTCCTGGGGCTGGAGAATGGTGACCCGGGGAAGCGTGCTCGGCGCGGCCCGAACCCGGCGGGTGGCCACGAGATCGGAAAGCGGGTCAGCGCGATCGTAAGTCACCTCGATGCGGTGGAGGAAATCATCCGAGCCGTTGAAAAGATTCGGAACCCGGAACGCCAGCGCGTGGTAGTCGGAGGTCTCGTTGTAGTTGATCGAGAAGGCCGCACGATCGAGCACCTGGATGCCGGCGGACCAGCCTTCGTTGGCCCCGTATCGCACGGTGAAGCGCTGCTTGAGGGTCGCTTCGGTGGTGCCATCGGCGAGGCTCTTCGAGAAGTAAACCTTGAGCACATAGGAGTCATCGATGACATCACCTTCCGCCTGCGGGTAGGCGACGAAGAGCCGCAGGTCCGGGCCACGGGTCTGGATGGTCCGCGTGAGCGTGGTGAAATGCCCGGCCACATCGGTTAGATTCATGTCATCCGAAGAGCTCAGCTCCTTGAGCCTCACCTCGAGGGTGGCGCTGCCGGTGGCGGGGATGTTGACATAGTTGAAGCGCCACTCGCGGCCATGCGCGGGATTGGTGGGCGTGATGGCGACAGTGGGTGTGATCTCGGTGGCCTTGACCCAGGCTCCGTTGCCGTTGCTGGTGCCGGTGGCGGAGTCGTCGTTGCTGCCTTCGCCGTCGGTCACGCGATACCAGACTTCCTGCACCGAATTGTCGGCTCTCACGACCGCACCATATTCGCTGCCGCCGATCTGCTCGCCATCACTGCCGGGGAAGACGATCTGCCCGCCGGGAGTGGCCGCGTCGTAGTAGAAGGTGCGGGAGAACGTGTTATAAAGAGGTGATTTTCCATCCCGCTTGAGGAAGGCGCGACCACGGATGATATGGAAACCTTCCTGAAGGCCGGTGGTCGTGGAGTTGTAATCATTGTGCGCCGAGTAGCTAAGAGTCGAAGGATTGATCGTTGGTGTTTCGAACACGGTCATCATCCGCTTTTTCCGGAACACCGAATCGGGACCCGAGGGATAAACACTGGAGGAGCCTTCCTTGAGGATGCCGACCTTGTATTTGAAAACGCTTCCCGAGGCGGGCTTGGGGATGTTCGAGGTCATCCACCAGTCGTTGCTGTCCTGGTTGTGGCTGAAGGCCATTTCCGAAACCTTCGTCGTGCCGGTGCCGGTGCCGCCCGCGCCTTCGGGGTTGGTGCCATCAGTGGTGTAATAGCAGAACATCTTGAAACCGAGGCCGACGCCGTTTGGTTTCGCCCAGATCGAGATCGTGGAGGCGTTCTCGACAAACTGCTGCGGAACATTCCCCCCCGGCCAGCCGCCCCCAGGCGTGCCGCCGACCGCCTGCGCCGGATCATGATAGAGGAATGAAGCCTGGTTGCCGCCGTCGTTCGAGAAGTTGTTGGAGCCGGTCGGGCCGTTGACCACGGTGAAGCTGCCGCTGCCAATCGTCTTGGTGTAGGTCTCGGCACCGGTCGAGCCAAACTGGTTCCGGCTGGTGTCGCGTGCGGCGAATTTCTCGACCTGCTGGCGGCGGACAAAGTTCGGCTGCTCATAGCCGAGGAAGCTGTCGTTGGAAACGGCTGGCGGATTGTCGCGGAAAAGCGGATCGACATTTCCTAGAGGCCGGGTGCCGTTGAGGTCGATGCCGCCATCGAGGCGCAGCAGGACATTTTCGGCGGAGCCATCGACGCGGGCGACAAACTTCAGGCTGGTGGCGGAGGTGACGCGCGGAACCGCGACCGTGTAGGCGAAGTCGCTGTTGTTGGGATCCGCAACGCCGTTCGGATTGAAGGCGGGATCACCATCGGGACCGTCGCGACGTACGACGTTCACCGTAGGAACCTGCTGGCCGTTCTGGAGCAGGGTGATCGGCTCGCCGCCTGCGGATTTCCAGAGATCGGATTCCTCCGGGGTGCGGGGGGCGAAAACGAAGTAGCTGCCCTTGTCCACCGTCACGCCGGAAAGAGAAGACGCATAGGTGTAGAATCCGGTCTGGCTGCCGTAGCCGCGTGCGTACTGGAAGAGATACTCGTCGTTGGTGTTCGGATTGTTCTCCGATCCTCCGCCGGCCTGCGAGGGGAAGGAAGTTCCGCCCTGGATCGAGACGCCGCTGGAGTAATTGTCGTTGACCGCGATCAGCATGGTCACGCCCTTCCGTTCCTTGAGCGACTGGTTGCTTTCGGAAAAGCTGCGGTCGTCGATGCGCTCGTAGGAAACCAGGTCGGAGCCGCTCCAGCGTCCACGCTGCCAGCCGCGGGCGAAGTCCTGGTGGACGCGGAGCAGGTTGGGAATCCTCGCATCCCCCCACTGGCCGAGGAAGGCGGTGTTGGCGTGACGCGGAAAGGCCCCACCGCTCTCGCCCAAGGTTTCGGCGTGATAGTTGCCATCGGTGTAGATGAGCGGGAGGCCGGCGCGGGTGAAATAAAAGGCGTGCTGGAGTTCACGGCGTCCGGCGAAGTCGTTGTCATGGCTCTGCGCGTGGGGCACCGAGACCGAGGCCGGAAAACCGCCGAAACCCGGGGCGTCGTAGCCGGTGAGTCCTGAGGAAGGGTTGCCGAGGAGGTTGTTGAAATTGGAGCGAAGATCGTTGTCGATGAGCCGCATGCCGGCATCGATGTAGGGCCCGTAGGCCGGTGGCTGGCCGAGATGCTCGCCGAAGAGCATGGCATCGTCCCGGCCCTGCTCGGTGTTGAAGAGGCTGTCGCGATGGTTGCTCCAATCGGAGAAGCCGCGGCTGAGGTTGAACTGGACCTGGACCTGTCCCGTGTAGCCATAGGAGGAGGAATCCTTGTCCGCCCCATAGGTCGCGCCATAAAAGTCGGCCGGGGTGTGCTTCACGGCATCGAGTCGCAGGCCATCCGCGCGGGTGCGGTCGATCTGCCAGCGGGCAGCGCGATGCAGCAGGTCCTCGACCCGCTCCGAATAGAACGATGGATTCGCGGCGATGATGCCGGTGGTGATCCCGTTTGCCGGGCCGAAGCCGACATAGGTCCCCTGCCCGGCGGAGTGCTTCTGTCCGGTCGCGGTGGGGAGGTAGCAGTAGTATTCGGGCTGGTTTGGATGGCGGACGAAGTCGATTTTCCGCATCGTGCTGCCCTCGGTCGGACCGTGGTTGAAATTGGTGGTGCCCGGCTCGGTGGCGATGTCGATCAGGTCGGAAAGCCCGAGGTTCTGGACCTGCCAGGCATCGCTCCAGCTGCGGGTGTTGTCCCATTTCCGGTAAAAGCCATCCTCGGTTTTCCGCAGATGGAAATCCTCGGGCAGGAAACCGGGGTAGAGGTCGATCGGGGTCGAAGCGTTGTATCCGGGGATATCGAACGCGTTGTGGTTCATCACATTGTCGAAGTAGATCCGGATCCCGAAGCGATGGGCCACGCGGACCAGTTCCAGCAGCTCCGCCTCAGTGCCATAGCGGGTGCGCACGCTGCCCCGCTGGTCCTTCGATCCGAGGTCGAAGCGGTCCCAGCAATCGTAGCCGACCGACAGGCCACCGGAGCCTTTTGTCGGTGGCGGCAACCACAGCGAATCATAGCCGGCCTCCGCCAGCTCGGGCATCTTGCGGGTGATCTCGGCCCAGCTGGTGTTGAAATACTGGAGCATCGCCTCACCTGCCGCAGGGACGGCGAGGGCCAGACCAAGCAGACCTGAAATCACGAAAAGACGAACTCTGGAAATCATGGGTTTGAAGGAGTGAGGACGAATCCTCCGGGTGGGTTTTCCGTGAAGGATTCAGAAATCGAAGCCTTCCAATCTGGATCGGACTGGTCGGACTGCAACGGAAAAGCCCTTCACGGATCGGCCTCCATCTGCCCTTGGCTCAAGGAAACTGGCGTCAGGAACATTCCCTCGGTCGTTGGCACGGTTCACACAAAAATGAGGTGGCCACAACGAACCCGACGTTGTACGGTTCAACCCATGGAATCCCGACCGACCCTTCAGCACATCGCCGACGCGGCGGGAGTCGGCAAATCCACCGTTTCCCTTGCCCTGCGCAACGACCCGAGGCTGCTGGAGGAGACCCGCCAGCGGATCCAGGTGATCGCGGAAAAGCTCGGTTATCGGGCGAATCCGACCGTGGCGGCCTTGATGGCGCAGCTCAGGGCCAGCCGCACCCAGAAGTTTCAAGCCACCCTTGGACTGATCAATGCGTCTGGCGAGCGCGACAAGCTGAGCGAGTTCCAGACCTTCCGCGACTGGGTGGCGGGCAGCACGCTGCGAGGGAACCAGCTCGGCTACAGCCTGGACGAGTTCTGGCTGTGGGAGCCGGACATCGATGCGAAACGGCTGGCCACCATCCTGAACTCACGCGGCATCCGCGGGTTAATCATCACCGGGGTGCTTGAAAATGGTCTGCTGCCGACCGCCTTCAGCCCGATCTGGACGCAGTTCGCCTGCGTGGTCGTCGGCGTGCGCACCACCCGACCGAAGCTCCACTGCGCGAGCAACGACCAGTATGCGACCTCGCTCGACAGCTTCAACGAGGCCATTTCGCTGGGCTACCGGCGGCCCGGTCTGGTGATCGAGCGGAAAGTGGATGAGAATCTCAACGGTCGCTTCAGTGCCGGATTTTTCATGGGCCAGCTTCAACTCGCGAAATCGGAACGGATTCCGAGCCTGAATTTCAACCGCGAGGCTCCCGAGGACTTCGCCAACTGGTTCCGCGAACACCAGCCGGACGTCATCATCACGCTCCACGCCGAGCTCAAGGACTGGCTTTCCGCGATGAAGGTGGACGTGCCGGGCGAGGTCGGGCTGATCCACCTCGACCGCACGGCGGACCTGCCGGAATGGGCCGGGATGAATCAGAACAACGAACACGTCGGAGTGGCCGCGCTGGACATGCTGGTCGGAGCCCTGCACCGCTCTGAATTCGGCGTCCCCTCGTTCGCGAAGTCGATGATGATCGAGAGCGACTGGGTGCCCGGGGCCACGATCCGGGGAAAAAGCTGACCTTTTCCTGCGGATGGGCTGGCGTGGAGCCGCCGCGCTTACCAGTTGATGTTCACCCCGCGGGTATCGACGTGGGTGAAGGTCGGATAGCCGCCGACGCCGCCTTTGAAAAGGCCCCGGTCGCGAAGATTGCGCGTCACGGCAGTCACCGTCGAGGCGTGCGTCGGAAAGGAGACGTCCACCGCGTAGTTCGCCTGGTGCCAGGAACCGCTTTTCGCTCCCGGGCAGCGGGCGTTGTAGGCCGGAGCCCGGTAGGCGGAAATGATCTCCTTCACCGGCAGGTTCAGTTCGGCCCCGACACGGTCCAGAACCCGGAGGGTCCTCACGATCCGCGGCCACATGGACTTGGGAGGAATGCCGTTCCAGACGCCCTGATGCTCCTTGGCATGGGCCATGATCACCTGCACCGGAGTGATCCGGGTCAGCTTCACCAGAGTCAGATAGCGGTAATAGTCCGGAAGGAGGTAGCTCTGATGCGCCACCCACTCCGGAGGAAGGTCGGCCAGCGTCGCGCCGGACGAGGACTCCCCCGATTTCCGGAGGAAGAAGGCCTTGGCCGGGGTCGTTCCGGCGGCGAGGGCCAGTCCGGCAAGACCGAACGTGGCGAGCGCCCCGCGGCGCGAGACCAGCGGAAGGGCGTTGGAAACTGGGAAATCTGACATGGAAAATCTGGATCGGTTGGTCACTGCAAAGCGCACGCCGTGCCAAGCGCACGCCCGCGGATTTCCAAAATGACTTCGGTAGGGAAACAATCGGGCGACGAGGGGCAAGAAAATAGGACCCGCAGGAGCCTAACAGTTGAAGGAGTCCACCGGATTCGAAATGACATCTCGCGCCTCGACACCGGACCGACTCCAGCCCATGTTCGCCCGACACCATGCGGATTTCGGATCGATACATCGGCAAACAAGTGCTGCTCGGCACCTTGTTCGCCATCCTCGTGTTGTCCGTCGTTCTGGTCCTCGGCAGCCTTTTCCGGGAAATCCGGCCGCTTCTGGTCGAGCAGCACATCCCACTCGCCATCGTCGGCCAGTTTGCCATCAACATCCTGCCGGTCTCGCTGATGTTCACCATCCCCTGGGGCTTCCTCTCCGCCGTGCTCATGGTCTTTGGGCGGCTTTCCTCGGACCAGGAACTGACCGGCTTCCGGGTCGCTGGCATCAGCCTCCCACGCATCGCCGCCCCGGTCTTCGTCGTCGCCCTTTTGCTCTGCGGCCTCAGCGTCTGGATGAACATCAGCATCGCACCAATGGCCAAGGCCTCGATGGAGAGCATCCTCTACCGCGAGGTGATGCGCGATCCCCGCGCCCTGCTCGACCCCGGCGCGGTGCAGTCCCGTTTCAAGAACCAGAAGGTCTTCATCGAGGGGAAGGACGGCGACGCCCTGGTCGGCTTCCACATGTACCAAACTCGGAAGGTCAACGACCCCGACGCCCCACCACCGGCCTACGTCCACGCCGGGCGCGTCGAGCTGATGGTCGACCAGGTGGAGCAGCAGTTCAAACTGACCCTCGACAACACCTTCATCGAGTCTCCGAAGGAGGACGGCACCTTTGACCGGGCCATCGCAGGCCAGGCGCAGTATTGGTTCCTCAGCTTTTCAGATTCCCGCCCGAAGAAGCCAAAACCGGCGGCGATGACCAACGATGAGATCCTCAAGTTCGCCAACGAGGATCCCCGGCTCAGCGAAAAGGCCCGCGTCTCCGTGCGCTCGGAAATCACGCGACGCTACGCCTACTCGATGGCCTGCCTCGCCTTCGCCTTCGTCGGCGTGCCTCTCGGCATCAAGAGCCGCCGGCGCGACACTTCCGGCGGCCTGGTCCTGAGCATCCTCATCGCGGCAGGTTATTTCCTCGGCTCGATGCTGGCCGATCAGTTCCAGACCGACGCCAGTGTCACCGCCGCCATCTGGACCCCGAACATCGTTCTGGTCCTGCTCGGACTCTGGCTGTTCCGCCGCTCCCGCTTCAAATAACCCTCGCCTCATGAGTCTGAGCCGCACGCTGACGAGGGCCGCCCGCGATGTCGCGGGGTTCCTCACATCGGGCCAGGTGAAGCCCTTTCCGTTCATCGGCAGCCTGAGGCGCTACGATCTTGAAAAGGCGAGGTTCGATGCCCGCGCAGCGCTCAATGTCACCCTGCTCGCCATTCCGCAGGCGATGGCCTTCGCTTCGATCGCCCAGCTACCCATCGTCTTCGGCATCCTCTGCGCGATCGTCGCTCCACTCGTGGCTCCGCTGTTCGCGGGCTCGCGCCACACCTCGCTTGGCCCCACCAATGCCACGGCCTTCATGCTTTTCAGCCTCTTCGCTGGAAATCCCCTGCTGCTTGCCCGGGAGTCCGAGCTGGTCCCCCTGCTCGTGCTGATGTCCGCCTTGATCCTCATCGCCGGATCCCTGCTGAAAGTGGCCGACCTTCTTCAATACATCTCCCGCAGCGTCCTGATCGGCTATTCCTCCGGAGCGGCCGTGCTGATCATCGCCAACCAGCTCAAGGACTCGCTCGGCATCGCCGAAATGATGTCGGCCGACAGCTCACGGACCTTCGTCACACTGGTGATCTCGATCGTGAGATCCCTGCCTTTGATCGAGTGGCCCTCACTCGTGATCGCCGCGACCAGCCTCGCCGCGTACTACACGCTGCGGAAACTGCGTCCCCGCTGGCCGGGTTTCGCCATCTCGCTGACCCTTTCCTCCGCCCTGTTCGGCTCGCTCATCCACTTCGGTCCATCCGTCTGGTCAAAGGTTCCGCATTTCACCACCTTCACGCTCCAAGACCTCGTCCCCACCCTGCCGAAGTTTGGCGGCCCCAGCATCTTCGACGACATCTCGATGCTCATCGGCGTGGCCTTCGCGATCGCGTTTCTGTCGGCCCTCGAAAACACCCTGATGGCGAAAACCATCGCCTCCCGCAGCGGCGACCATCCCGACCTCAATCAGGACATGCTCTCCGTCGGCATGGCCAATCTCGCCAGCGCCTTCGCCGGCGGCATGCCCGCCTCGGGGTCCCTCACCCGCTCGGCCCTGAACTTCGCCTCCGGGGCCCAGTCGCGCTTCGCCTCCACCTTCGCCGGGATCTACATCCTCGTCGCCGCCGTGCTGATCGCACTCTCGCCCCGCATCGGCGTGCCGCTCATCGACTTCGTCCCGAAGGCCGCCCTCTCCGCCCTGGTCATCGCCCTGGCCCTCGCCCTTTTCAACCTCCGCCATCTCCGCATCTGCCTGCGTTCGACTTCGGACGACGCCGCAGTCCTGATCATCACCTTCCTCGCCACTCTCCTCACCCCCCTCCACGTCGCCATCTTCATCGGCGTCGCCATTTCCATCACCCTCTTCCTGCGCAAGGCCAGCAAGCCCTTCCTCATCGAGTATGAATTCGACGACGCCGGCGAGCTTCGCGAGCGCGGCGAAAAACGTCCCCGTCCCATTCCCTCGATCTCCATCGTCCACGTCGAGGGCGACCTCTTTTTCGGGGCCTCGGAACTCTTCCGCACTCAGATCCAGCGCACCGTTTCCGATCCCGATCTCAAGGTCATCATCCTGCGCTTGAAGAACGCCCGCCACCTCGATGCCACCAGCGTGATGGCTCTGGAGGACCTGATCCACTTCACCCGCGCCCACGACCGCCAAATCCTCATCTCCGGAGCCACCCGCGAGGTTTACCGGGTGCTGAAACAGTCCGGCGTGCTCGTCACCCTCCAGGAGGGCTGCAACCGTGAGGCCGGGGAAAGCAATATCTTCATCCACAAGCCGAGCAACCCGAACCTGTCCACGCGCGATGCCCTCAAGCGCGCCCAGCAGTTCCTCGGCACCGACAAGGCCGACATCCGCATCTACTACGATCCTACGAAATCATGAAACGACTGACCCTCATCGTTGCCGTCCTGATTCTCCTCGCCGGTTTCGTCATGTGGTGGTTCTCGCCCACCCAGGTCGTCACCCGACGCACCCGCGAGCTCTGCCAGGTCCTCACCCTGGAAGCGGACTCACGCGTCGCCGGCCGCAGCCTCGGCTCGTTCAAACTCGATGGCCTGCTCCAGCCCAGCGTCGAACTCGACATCCCCTCCATCGCCGATGCCAATGGCACCCTCGCCCGCAGCGAAATCGGCTCCACCTTCACCTGGCTCTGCAACAACGCCAAGGAAACGAGCTTCAAGATCGAGCGGATCGACGCCATCTTCGTCGATCGCGATCTCGCCAACGTCCGTGCCCGGATCGAGGCGCGGGTCTTGCTTTCCGGCACCCAGGTGATCGACAGTCCTGGCGATGCCTCGTTCACCTGGAGAAAGGCCGAGGATGGCTGGCGGCTGGAAAAAGTCAGCTGGCGGGAGTAGGTCGGTCACGAACGACAGTTCCACAGACTTGATGCTTTTCATTTACCGGAGAGATGACGAGAGTTAATGGATCATGAACTCGGAAAAACCTGTCCGCTCGATTCGCAAAGTCTCGCTTCCCTTCCTCAGTGCGGTGGCCATCGCCCTCGGGCTGGCCGGTTCCACTTTCATCGCCGCCAGCAGTTGGAAGGACGTCCGCAAGAAACCTGAGAAAAACAACATCCGCATCACCGGCTCCGCCCGCAAGCGGATCGTCTCGGACCTGATCCACTGGTCCGCCTCAGTCGAGGCCAGCGCCCCCGAGCGGACCGCCGCCTACCTCAGCCTCAAGGGCGGCACCGAGAAGGTCGTCGAATTCTTGAAAAAGCAGGGCGTCAAGGAGGACGAGATCCAGACCAGCTCCGCGACCATCACCGAGGAGTTCGAGGTCATCAAGGAGGACAAGGTTCTTCCAGGAACGAACGTGCCCCTGCGCTCAGAACGCAAGGAGTCGAAGGGCTTCAAGGCCACCCAGGTGGTGACGGTCAGCTCCAACAGCGTGCCCCTCGTGGAAAAGGTTTCCCGTGAGATCACGACCTTGCTCGAACAGGGCGTGGATGTGGCCTCGCAGAGCCCGAACTACTACTACACCCGGCTCGGTGAGCTGAAACTGGAGATGCTCGCCGAAGCTGCGAAGGACGCCCGGTCTCGGGCGGAGAACATCCTGAACTCGGCCGGAAACACCAAGGTCGGCAAGCTGGTCTATGCCGACATGGGCATCATCAACATCAACGCCGCCAATTCCACCGAGACCTCGAATGAAGGCAACAACGACACCTCCTCGAAGGAAAAGGACATCATCACCATCGTCCACGCTGAGTACGAGGTGGAGTGATCGTTGCCCCGCGTCGGTCGCACGGCCTTCTTGACGTCCCTTCACCCAGGTCGCAGCCTCGTGGACATGTTTCTTGACCCTTTCGAGTTGCTTGCAAATGCGGGCCCGGCCGTGGACGCGGTCGTCAAGCCGGCCGGAATCGACCTTCATTTCATCGATTACTCGATTCTTGGGATTTACCTGGCCTTCGTCATCGGCATCGGCTTCGCACTGAAGCGCTACGTCAAAAGCGCGGAAGACTTCTTCCTGTCCGGCCGCTCGATTCCCGGCTGGGTCTGCGGACTTGCCTTCATTTCCGCCAATCTCGGCGCCCAGGAGCTGATCGGAATGGCGGCCTCCGGCGCGGAGTATGGGATCATGACCTCCCATTTCTACTGGGTGGGGGCCATTCCTGCGATGGTCTTCCTCGGGATCTTCATGATGCCGATGTACTACGGATCGAAGGCCAGATCGGTGCCGGAGTATCTGAAGATGCGCTACAATGAACCGACCCGCGTCTTCAACTCGGTGTCCTTCGCCTTCATGACGATCGCCTCCTCCGGCATTTCGATGCACGCTCTGGCCGATCTGCTGAACACCCTGCTAGGCTGGAACTATGGCGTCTCCCTTGTCGTCACCTCCGCCATCGTGCTGGCCTATGTGCTAAAGGGCGGCCTGAGCTCCGCCATTTACAACGAAGTGCTCCAGTTCTTCATGATCGTCTTCGGCATCGCCCCGCTTGCCTACCTCGGCCTGAAAAACGTCGGCGGTTGGGATGGCCTGATGGTCAAGCTCCACGCCTCCCCAGCCGGTGAAGGCGCGGTGCACTCCTGGGCGCAGACAGCCACCACCGCCAATCCGCTCGGAGTGCCCTGGTATGGCATCCTCTTCGGCCTCGGCTTCGTGCTTTCCTTCGGCTACTGGACCACCAACTTCGCCGAGGTCCAGCGCGCGCTGGCTGCCAACTCGATGGGCGCGGCCCGCCGAACCCCGATCATCGGAGCCATCCCCAAGATGCTCTTCCCCGCCATCGTGATCCTGCCCGGCATGATCGCCTACGGCCTCACCACCGACGCCGTCGCCGGCGGTTATTCGATCCCGCAGAAGCTCAACGCGGTCACCGGAATCATGGAAAGCAACTACAACCAGGTGCTGCCTTCGATGATCTTCCATTACTTCCCGAACGGCCTGCTCGGGCTGGCGCTCACCGCCCTGATGGCCTCGTTCATGTCCGGCATGGCGGCCAACGTGACCGCCTTCAACACCGTCTGGACCTACGACATCTACAAGACCATCCGCGAAAAGTATCTCGATATTGCCAAACCTTTCACCCTGACACGCCCTGACGGAACCTCCGAGGAGGTGGTGCTCGTTCCCCAAGCAGCGAAGGATTCCCACTACCTTTTCACGGGAAAGCTAGCCACCGTGTTCGGAATCATCGCCGCGATGGGCTGTGCGCTCATCGCCTCGAAATACAACAACATCATGTCGGTGCTGCAGTTGGTGTTTGGCTTCGTCAACGCCCCGCTGTTCGCCACCTTCCTCCTCGGCATGTTCACTCGACGCTCAAACAGCAGCGGTGCCTTCTGGGGACTCGTCATCGGCACCATCACTGCGGTCCTCTTCCACGGAAGCTGCTTTGCGACCGGCAATGCGATGGGCTTGAAAGGCGGCTGGCTCACCTTCGTCGGGTTGTCTGCCGACAAGCTCATCGAGTATCCGAAGGAAATGTCCCAGGGCTTCTGGGTCGCCATCGTAGCGTTCAGCACGACCTTCGCCGTGAACGCCGTAGTCTCCTTGCTGACCAAGCGGACCAAGACCGACGACGAACTGCGCGGACTCGTTTACTCGCTCACGGAGAAGCAGAATTCCGACAACGATCCCTGGATCCTGCGCCCCGCCGTTCTCGGAACCATCGTGATGATCGCGGTTGTCGTCCTCAACTACATCTTCTGGTAACCCTCCACTCCCATCCACCATGGACCTTCGACTTCCCATCGGCCTCGTCTTCACCCTCTACGGCATCATGCTCGCAGTTTACGGATTGGCCACCAACGGTGACCCGATGTATGCGAAATCCCTCGATCTGAACGTCAACACGATCTGGGGCTGCGTCATGCTGGTCTTCGGACTGGTGATGCTCTACTTCGCCAAGCGCGGCAAAAAGGCCTGAGACCCCTCCCTTCCCATGTTGCAACTCAACGAACCCCTCGCCGATCTTGCCGCTGACGCCGCAGCCGGACTGCTCCAGACCTTCAACATCGAGGCAAAGCTCACTGCCGCCGCTCCAGGCCGCGTGAACCTGATCGGCGAGCACATCGACTACTGCGACGGCTTCGTGATGCCCTTCGCGATCGACCGCTACATCGTGATCGCCGCTGCGCCGAATGGCAGGCACGAAGCCCGCATCGCCTCCGCCCATGGCCCCGGCATTGCGACTTTTCCAGTCGATCAAGAGGTCACCGAAGGCGAGCCAACGTGGGCGAACTACCTGCGCGGAGTGGTCCGCGGCTTCCAGGATCGCGGCCATCAGATTCCCGGCTTCGATGCCTTCATCGTCTCGTCGGTCCCCGGTGGTGCGGGCCTGTCCTCCTCCGCCGCACTTGAATGCGCCACCGCCACCTTGCTGGAGGGTCTGTTGGACACCGTGCTGGAGACGCGGGAAAAGGCCCTCCTTTGCCAGAAGGCCGAGCATGAGTTCGCCCACGTGCCCTGCGGCATCATGGATCAGTTCGCCTCGGCATTCGGAAAGACCAACCGCCTGGTGCTGATCGACTGCCGCTCCGGCGAGCCCGAGCTGGTGCCTTTTGAAAATCCCGACCTCACCGTCATCATTGCCAACACGACGGTTCACCACCAACTCTCCGACGGTGGCTACGCCGCCCGCCGCAAGAACACCGAGGACGGACTCGCCATCATCGGAAAAAGTTCCTGGCGCGACGTCACCGAGGCCGATGTCACTGCGAACTGGGAAATGCTCGGCTCACCGGTCAACCGCCGCTCACGCCACGTCGTCACGGAAATCGCCCGCACGCTGAAAGCAGCCAAAGCCCTTTCCCACAACCACTACGACGAACTCGCTCCGCTCATGGCCGCCAGCCACGATTCGCTGCGCGATGACTTCGAGGTCTCCTGCAAGGAACTCGATCTGATGGTCGAGATTGCCCGCTCGATCGGCCGTTGCGGCGGCGTGATCGGAGCCCGCATGACCGGTGGTGGATTCGGGGGCTCAACCGTGACCCTTTGCGAATCCAACAAGGCCGAGGCCATCGCCGCGACGCTCGCCGAGAAATACGAAGCCGCCACCGGCATCAAGCCGCAGATCTTCGCCTCGCGCCCCTCGCAAGGCGCGCATCTGCTCTGATCGTGGCGGCGCTTTCCAAGCGCCAAGCCCATCCTGATCGTCATGCGCTTGGGAATCGCAGCCACTACTTCTTCCCCAGCTTGCAAACCCGCTTGAAGTGCTTCGGCTCGACCGGAGTGATCGAGAGCCGCGTGCCCTTCTGGAGCACCAACATGCCCTCAAGAGCGGCGTCGGCTTTCAGATCGGCCAGCGGGACGTAACGCGAAAATCTTTCCACAAACTCGAAGTCCACCAGCCACCAGCGCGGCTTGTCCTCGGTGGCCTTCGGATCGAAATACTCGCTCTTTTCCTGGAACTGCGTCGGGTCCGGATAGGGCTCGCCCACCACCCGCGCGACCCCCGCCACGCCGGGCGGCACGGCGTTCGAGTGGTAGAAGAGCGCCAGATCGCCCGGCTGCATGTCCTTCCACATGAAGTTCCGCGCCTGGTAGTTCCGCACGCCGCTCCAGGGCTCCTGCTTCACCTTCGCGAGGTCATCGATCGAAAAGACATCGGGCTCGGACTTGATCAACCAGTGGCGCATGGAGGAAAGATGGGAGACGATCCTCTGGTGGAAAGCGAAAAGAGGCGACCGGAGCGCCCGCTTGCATCCGACTTCCGGGCGTATTACGTTCTGCCCATCGATATGGAAACCGTCACCCTTTCTCCCAAATTCCAGGTGGTGATCCCTCGGGTGATCCGGGATGCGCTCCATCTGACACCCGGCGAAAAACTCCACGTGATCCGCTATGGTGACAGGGTGGAATTCATCCCCGTTCGCACCGTCAAGTCGATGCGCGGATTCCTTCGCGGGATGGACACGAAGGTGGCGCGTGAAGCTGACCGGCTGTGACCATGAAGAACGTCGTCGATTCATCCGGCTGGCTGGAATACCTGGCGGACACCAGCCGGGCGGAGCTTTTCGCGCCGGCGATCGAAGACACGGAGAATCTGATGGTGCCGGTGATCACGCTCTACGAAGTCTTCAAGAAAGTGCTGTGTGAGCGGGGTGAGAATGACGCCCTGAAGATCGCAGCGGTCATGCAGCAGGGAAAGGTCATCGAGCTGGACTCATCACTCGCCTTGGAAGCGGGACGGCATCCGCTTCCCTTGGCGGACAGCCTGATCTATGCGACCGCGCTGCGCCATCAGGCCTTGCTCTGGACTCAGGACGAGCATTTCAAGGGCCTGGATCAGGTCCGCTTTTTCCCGAAGACGGCCTGAAGGTCGCAACGGTGGAGGAGTTCCACGATTGGAACTTGAAAGTTCACGGCCTTCGCATCGAATGCCTCTATGACGCCGCGTGTGAAAACCATCGCCTCGATCACCGTCGGGGAGTTCTTCGAGCGACATGCCGAGGTGCTCGGGCTTTCCCTGCATGGCGAGAGCCACGGCTTCGACCGCCTCATCAGCGAGCCGGCCATCAATCGTCCCGGACTCGCGCTCGCCGGATTCTTTTCCTACTTCGCCCGCAAGCGGATCCAGGTCCTGGGCAACTCCGAGCTGGCTTACCTGAAGAAGCTCCCAGATTCCCAGCGCGCCGACCGTTTCCGGCGGATCTGTGATCGTGACATCCCCTGCATCGTCGTCGCCCGCGGCGCGGACCTCGGACCCGACCTGATGGACGTCGCGAAGGATCACCGCATCCCGATTTTTGGCACCTCCCAGGTGACGATGAAGTTCCTGAACGCCGCCACCATCCGGCTGGAGCACGACTTTGGCCCCTCCGTCACCGTCCATGGCTGCATGGTCGACATGCGCGGCATCGGCGTCCTGATTGTCGGAAAAAGCGGCTCCGGAAAAAGCGAGACCGCCGTCGGCCTGCTGGAGCGCGGGGGCTCGCTGGTGGCCGATGACATGGTGCGCATCAAACTTGTCGGCGGCGAACTGATCGCCACCGCCCCCGACCTTTCCCGCGGCTACATGGAAATCCGCGGCATCGGCATCATCAACGCCGCCAACCTCTACGGTCTCGCCTCGATCCGCCCCGACAAGCGTCTGGATCTGGTCGTGACCCTGAAACCCCACGCCGACCTGAACGAGGTCGATCGCCTGGGCCTCCAGCCAAAGACCTACGAGCTGCTCGGCCAGCACATCCCGCACGTCGAGATCCCGGTCGCTCCGGGTCGCGATACTGCCCGCATGGTGGCCATCGCGGCGCTCGACCAGCAGCTTCGCCGCCTCGGCTACAACATGGCGGACGAGTTCAACCAGAAGCTACTCAACCACATGTCCGCCGGTGGCGGGGTGGGGTGAATGGGAAAAGCGGAAAGGAAAAGGTCAGCCTCTCGGAATTGTCGCCTGATCCGGCAGGCCATGAACCCTTCGAGAGTGGCTGACACGAATTGGGGAGCAGGCTCTTCCTCTTCGTTTCGAATTTAGAATTTCGAATCTCGTGCTTTCTCAAATTGGAACTTTTTCCCTTGGAGTCCCGGCGGATCGATCCCTAGAGTCCCGCCGTTACCAGTCCCAGTTCCCCCTTCCATGCCTCGGAAAGATTTCACCATCCTCAACAAGCTCGGCATCCACGCCCGGCCCGCGGCCCAGTTCGTCAAAACGGCGAACCGGTTCCAATCGGAAATCCGCGTTGAGAAGGATGGTGAGGAAGTGGACGGGAAAAGCATCATGGGCCTGATGATGCTCGCCGCCGGCCACGGATCGGTGATTGCCGTCTCCGCCGATGGCGAGGACGCCGATGCCGCCCTCGATGCGATTGCGGACCTGATCACGCGCAAGTTCGAGGAGGACTGAGGCCCTCCGCCTCTCCCGCTTCCAATTTCAGATTTCGAATTTCTCCCATTGGGTTTCGGATTTCGAATTTCAGGCTTGGGCCTTCCCCTCGCCCGCTTCAATCTGACCGTGCAGCATGGCAGACATCGAAGTTCCAAAGGAAATCACCTATCAGGGAATCCCCGCGTCGCCGGGCATTTCCATTGGCCCGCTGCACGTCATGGCACGCGGCTTTTCCGCGCCCGAGGTCTATGAGATCGAGGAGTCAGAGGTCGCCCGCGAGCAGGAACGCTTCGGGGACGCCCTGGAGGTGACCAAGAAGCAGCTTATCGAGCTGCAGCAACGCCTCGAGGACCTCGCAGGCGGCAAGGAGAGCGACATTTTCGAAGCCCACCGGATGCTGCTGGAAGACCGCGCGGTGGTTGACAAGGTGCTCGATGCCATCAGCGAGCGCGGCCAGAATGCCGAGTATGCTTTCTATGCCGTGATGCAGAATTTCCTGGAGGCCATGCGCCGCATTCCGGACCCGTATTTCCGCGAGCGCACGGCGGACCTCGAGGACGTCTGCCAGCGCGTGCTGCGGAATTTCAAGGGCGATGGCGAGACCCGCCATCAGATGCCCGACGAGCAGCACATCCTCGTCGCCTACGACTTTTCCCCGTCCGACACAGCGGCGATGAACCGCCGCCACATCCTCGGCTTCGCCGCCGAGCTGGGCAGCGTCAATTCCCACACCGCCATTCTTGCCCGCGCCCTCGGCATCCCGGCAGTGCTCGGACTCGATGGCACGGTCATCGACATCCAGACCCTCACCCCCGGCATCCTCGATGGCTATGCCGGCAAGCTGATCCTCCATCCCTCCGAGGAAACGCTGACCCACTACCGCACCCTGAGTGCCGAGAAGGCCAAGGTCCGCACCGCCCTCGAAGCGATGCGCGATGCCGCCACCGACACCACCGACGGCCGCGCCATCACCCTTTCCGCCAACGTCGAGCTGATCGAGGAACTCCCACTCGTCAAACGCAGCGGTGCCAAGGGCATCGGCCTCTACCGCACCGAGTTCCTCCTGCTCAACGGCGAGGAAATGCCCGACGAAGCCAAGCAGACCGCCGCCTACAGCCGGATGGCGAAGGAAATGGCACCCCACACGGTCATCATCCGCACCCTCGACTCCGGTGGCGACAAGCTGCCGGTGGAGCCGCTGACCGACCCCGAGCCGAACCCCTTCCTCGGCTGGCGCGGCATCCGTGTTTCGCTTTCGCGTCCGGCGATGTTCAAGGACCAGCTCCGCGCCGTCCTCCGGGCGAGCGCCCATGGCAAGATCGCCGTGATGTTCCCGATGGTCTCCGGTCTTTCCGAACTCAAGCGCGCCCGCGCCGCCCTGCGCGAGTGCATGGACGAGCTTTCGAAGGCCGACGTCCCCTTCAATCCTGACATGCCGGTCGGCGTGATGATCGAGGTCCCCAGCGCCGCCGTCTGCGCGGATTTGCTCGCTCCGGAAGTGGACTTCTTCTCGATCGGGACGAACGACCTCATTCAATACACGGTCGCCGTGGACCGGGTGAATCCACACGTCGCCGATCTCTATCGTCCCACCCACCCCGCCGTCATCCGCCTCATCAAGCGCACCATCGACGCCGCCAACGCCAACGGCATCTGGACCGGCGTCTGCGGCGAAATGGCCGGCGACATCCGCCTCACCCCGCTGCTCATCGGGCTCGGCGTGGAAGAGCTTTCGGTCGGCCCGCATCAGGTCCCAAGAGTCGGTCAAGCCGTCCGCTCCCTCAGCCACGCCGAATGCGCCGCCATGTCCGATGAGGCACTCAAGAAAGGCCACAGCTACGAAATCCTCGGCCTCTCCCTGGCCCTGGCACGAAAGTATTACGGCAATCTGTTAGACTAACCGTGGCTGGAGCATCTCTGCTCCAGTCCGTCTCTGGAGCGTCCCGCTCCGAGTCTTCACGACCATGACCTCATTCGCCTACCATCAGCGTTTGAGAATCGCACGCGCCACCCTGGTGCTTGCCATTGTCGCAGCTCTTCTTGCGTGGGTTTGCCCTTTCGATGTGGCAGCTCCCGGCATGATGGGCAGGCCCGTTAGTTCGCCCGACGAATATACTCGAAGCACGAGCTCTCTCCTTCGCGTCAACGTATTCGCATTATCGCAACTAACAGGATACTATCCAGGCCTCACCGAAACGAGATTAACCTACTACGCCTTGGTCGTGTTCCTCTCACTGAATCTCCTAGTGGCTCCAGTTTCCATGGCGTGGCTTCCCCGGGCCAATCTAATGAAGTGGCTTTGGATTTTGGTCGATCTAGGCGTCGTTTTGGCACTGATCCACGGCTGGGGTGAATCAGAGTATTGCTACAGCTATGCTATTGGAGCCGGAGGAGTATCAACTTACATCCACTTACGCTATCTCCCCGGTTTCTACCTCGCCTGCCTCGCCGCTCTCCTCCACATCACCGGCCTGATTCTGATCCCTTCTGCGAGATCCTTGGAGCCCGTCCTTCCCGCCGAGTGAACTTCCTCTCATGGACTCCACAT
>JAIYDT010000580.1 GCA_027487355.1 Verrucomicrobiaceae bacterium | reverse complement strand
GGGCGGACGGATACGCTGCTGGCGGAATTCGGTCCCGACGGGCTTTACACCTCCACGCTCTTCCGGCTCGGCCAGCCGTTTCTCGATCACCTCTCGCCGGGACTGGAACTGGGGCGCTCGTTCGTAGCTCCGGATTACCAGCGTTCCATCCATCCGCTGGCGCTGCTTTGGCGCGGCATCGCCCGGTTCGTCGCCCGGTTTCCACGGTACTCACGACTGTTCGGACCGGTCAGCATCTCGGATGACTACAGCCCCATTTCCCAGGAACTGATCGTGAAGTACATGCGTGAGAATCGACGGAACGAGGACCTGTCGAACTGGGTGCAGCCGCTGAATCCCTACCATGGCCTCTTGGCCGGGAGCCAGGGCGCTGGGCAGCGGTTCAACTCGATCGAGGAAGTGTCCGCCGCGATCGCGCGTGTCGAACCGGATGGCAAAGGAGTGCCGGTCCTGCTTCGCCAGTATCTGAAGCTGAATGCCACCCTTCTGGAGTTCAACGTGGATCCGGATTTCGCCAACGTGCTCGACGCGCTGGTCCTTGTGGATCTGAAGACCACACCGGATGAGGTGCTGGTGCGCTACATGGGTGCGGAGGCCCTCGCCGCTTTCCGCGCCAACTGATCCGTTCATCGGACTGGCAGGCGTCAATCGCCCGTGCGAGGGTCACGCATGACCGTGGTTAAACGCTGTGCCTCGCTGGAGGACGCCTACATGATCAAGAACCTCCTGGAAGCCGGTGGGGTGGAGGCGGACATCCTGGATGAGGCCACGGCCTCCACCGCGCCTTACCTGCTGATTTCCTCGGGCATCCGCGTCACCGTCGCGGATGAGGATGCGGAGGCCGCGCGTGAGGTCCTGGGATTGCCGGCCGAACCGGAACCACCACCTCCGCGCAAAAGTTCAGGTGTGCCTTGGCTGTCCGTGCTGATCTCGATCATCGCGCTGGTGGTGCTCATTTCCTATGCCAGACAGGGTGGCAAGTCCGGGCTTGGCCAGAAGGTGGACGAGGACCGGAACGGCGACGGGAAAGCCGACGTGCGCACGACTCTGGACGATTTCCAGCGTCCGCAGCTGAGGGTGGAGGATGGGAATTTTGACGGTCGCTGGGACGTTCGCTTCGACTACGAGGCGGGCATCGTGGTAAAGCGATCAGAGGATCTCGATCACGATGGAACCTTCGATTCGGTCTCCGATTTCGATCATGGAGTGCAGACCTCCGAGCTGGTGACGCCCGGAGGCACCGGAAATCCGTCCTACCGCCGGGTCTTCAAGAATGGGATTGAGGAATCGCGATGGGAGGACAAGGATCGCGATGGGGATTGGGACACGCGGACCGATTTCGATCCCAACGGTCACGGGACGAAAACGACCAAATTCATGAAATGAAAAACGGCGGCCGGAGCAAACCGGACGCCGTTGGGGAAAGCGGGTCGCGAACGACTTACTTCTTGCTGAGCTCCTCGATCTTCGCGCGGGTGACCGGGGCGTTGATGTCCTTCCACTTCTCGCGGTAGCCCTTGGCCTCGGCTTCGGTCACGGCGGCGGACTTATTTCCAAAGCTGGAGCGCACGTAAGTCATCACGGCGGCGAGTTTGGAATCGTCCAGGGCGGCACCGAGCGGAGCCATCATCCCGGCGATTGCGGTGTTGGCCGGGTCCTTCTGGATGCCCTTGAGCAGAACCAGGGCAAACACGGCGGGATCTCCGTTCACGATCTTGGAATTGCTGAGCGACGGAGCCATTTTCATGGTGGGTCCGAGAGTCAGACCCTGACCGTCGGCAGCGTGGCACGCGGAACAGGTGGCGTAGGTCGTTTTGCCAAGCTCAGCCTCGGCAAGGGCCAAGGGGGAGGCGACAAGTCCGGCGAGGAGAAGGAGTGTGTGCTTCATGATTCTGCGGGGTGGATTCAACGGACGGAACTTGGGCGAAATTTCAATACGGCGCAACCCGGTTTATGGGAGAATTTCAAGGGTTGCAGGCCTTCCGGGATTTGTGAAATGCTCGGTTTTCCACTCGTCAACCCATGCTCGAAGGGTTATCACCAAGACGGGCTGCGAACAATTCGCAATTCATCTTGGCACGACCGTTGCTATCAGTCATCTACCAATCCGCCGCAACCATGAAAAAAATCGAAGCGATCATCAAACCATTCAAGCTGGAAGAAGTGAAGGAGGCTCTCGCCGAGGTGGGTGTCCAAGGCATGACAGTGACTGAAGTCAAGGGCTTCGGACGTCAGAAGGGACACACCGAGATCTATCGCGGCTCTGAATACACGGTCGATTTCCTCCCCAAGGTGAAAATCGAAATCGTGGTCGATGACGCCCAGGCTGGCGGAGTTGCCGAGGCCATCGTCAAGAGCGCCAACACCGGCAAGATCGGTGACGGCAAGGTCTTCATTTCCACAGTTGAGGAAGCCATCCGCATCCGGACGGGTGAGACCGGTTCCTCCGCTGTCGCGGTGAACTGAGTTTTCTCCCAATTCTCTCTTCCAAACCGGCGGTTCCCTAGTGGGTTCCGCCGGTTTTTATGTTGGGACCATCACTTGATCCGCACGACGGCGGTTGGACAGGCGGTGATTTCAGGCCGTGCCTCGATGGCCTCGCGGATCGTGGCCTCCGAGCGGGTGACCTTCCCTTGAAAGCCCGGCTTGCCATTCACCGTGATCGTGACGGCCTGGTCTAGATCGACCAGTGCATCGGACAGCCAGACGCTGGTCCCGGCGGGAACGTCGCCGCTGAGCTTGATGTCCTGGCCAGTGACCTCGGCGACGATTCGCGCGTCGGTCTTTGCGCTGCCTTTCGGAATTTCCAGCCAGTAGAACCGATCGTGGGTGACGTCATCCTGGAGCCAGACGATTTTTTTCGGCCAGGGACTCCGGGTGAATGCCGCCATCCAAGGCACCGCCTCGGCATCCTTGCCGTTCATCCAATGGGGCAGACCTTCATAGACGCGCCCGAAGTGGACATAGCCGCCTGGATCCTCCTTCGCCATTTGGTCGAGAGCGTCGATCCGTTCCTTGACGATCTTGTTGCGATCATACATGGCGTCTGCCCCACCGACGAAGAGGGCGAAGGGCAGGTTTCTCAAGCCGTCGAGCTTGGCCTCGTTCGGATGACCCGCCATCATCGCGGCGGCGGCGAAACGGTCCGCCATCCGGGGTGCGAGCTGCCAGACTCCATCGCCCCCGGCGGAGTAGCCCATCAGATAGACCTTGTTGGGATCCACTCCGTTCACCGCGACCATGTCCTCGATGAGGCGGCCGAACAGAGGATCGATGTGGGCTTCATGCCAGAGATTCCAGGTGTCGGTCGGGGCGCGCGGGGCGAGGTAGATGCCTTCCGCCGGTTGATAGAGCCGGATCTGGTTTTTCCACTGCTGGTCATTGACGGCGGCCGGAGCGCCTCCGCCGCCGTGCATGGAGATCCACAGGCTGCGCTTGCCGACTGGAGCGCTGCCGAAGTCCTTCTGCAGCCAGCGGAGGGTCTTGTCGCCGAGGGTGATTGACTTCGCCTCCACTTCCGCAGTGCGCTCCTTTTTCAAGACGGCGAGCCTTTCTGCGGCGATTTTTGCAACGGCTTCCTCCGCCGTGGATTTCGTCAGGGTCTCCGCAGCGAATCCGCAGGAAACCGCTAGAAATGCGATCAGACACTTGGACAATATCGAGCCATGCATGCGTCTATCCAAAGCGATCTCACGCGCTTGGCGAGTGCAAACCGGCGATGCGAAGCAAGGCCGCCTTCACCGCTGCGGCATGAGCGGCGACCCGGGAGGAAAGCAGGGCCTGGCTGGGCGTTTCAAAGGTGAACGACACCGGACAACCCAGCTTGGCGAGGAAGATCGCCTCCGGCCAACATTCCGGCAGGTCCGCCTCGGCAGCGTGATAGATCCAGCCGGTGTCGCGCACATCGTGGTCGTCGATGCACGAACATGGCTCAGGCTGAAACCAGGGGGCAACGGCGTCGAGGATCGCGCTTGCCCGCTCGGGACAGTCTTGGCAGCAGTTGATCTCGTAGAAATAGAAACCGGTGGTCTCCCAGTCCTCGTGAAGGGAGATGAAGACGTCCGGCACGGCTCTTGTTTCAAGCCAGGCGGCATGAGCGGAAACCTCGGGATTTCTCCTCGCCCAGTAGTCGCGGTTGAGATCTTGCCCGGAGGCGCTTTCCCGGGTCCCGGCCAGCAGGCCGGTCGGGTTCAGCGCCGGGCAGAGGATCCAGCTCGCTTCCGGGCTGAAGGCACCCGAGCGCATCAACTCCAGCAGGGCGAGCGGCCCTGCTGGCTCGTCGCCATGGATGCCCGAGGAAAGATACACCAGCGGGCCCTTTCCTGGCTTTTCCCAGGCGATGACCTCCCCGGCTGCGGTGCGGGTCAGGATGACCGGTTCGAAACCTGCCATCAACGCGACTTGAAGAAAGTCGGCTTGAAACTGTGGCCAATCGAATCGCTCGCTCACCTTCGCAACAATAGGGAAAGCACGTCGACGCGCAACCGCGTAGCCTCAGCTTTTGTGGCGCGGCCAGCCGAGCAGCCGGTGCGTGACGACCGGGACGATGAAAATGAGCAGCATGAACACCGACCACCAGATCTTGAAGGTCTGGCTCTCGATCAGGTGGGAAACGGATGAATCCGGAGCGAAGTGCCCCATCAGACCGGCTACCAGTTTCAGGCCGAGAAGCCCCACCACAAGGAATGCGCACGTTTCCAAGAACGGATAGGCATGCATCAGTTTGACGAAACCTTGGGCCGCGAAACGCATCGCGAGGATCCCCACGAAGACGCCCATGCAGATCAGGTAGGTGTTGTTCGTCAGGGCGTTGGCCACCAACACATTATCGATCGAGAACATCAGGTCCATGACCTCCACCGAGAGCACCGTGGCCCAGAACACGCCGATCAGCCTCACCATGTGGCGGAACACCCAGTTGCCCTCGTGCTGCACCGCGTCTTCCGCGATGTCCTCCACATGCTCGTGCCTGGTGAAATGCTGGAACGCCAGCCACAGCAGGTAAAGGCCGCCGAGCGGGCCGACCCACCAGACCTTGGTCAGGAAATTCACGGCAAGAAGGCAGCCGCCGCGCAGGATCAGGCCGAAGATCAGACCGATCTTCAGCGCCCGGCCGCGCAGGTGGGCCGGGAGTTTCCGCACCATGGTGGCCAGAACCGCCGCATTGTCCACCGAGAGCACACCCTCGAACACGATGATGCCAAGGATGATGGGCAGGGCACTTTTCAGGTCCTGACCGATGAGTTGTTCAAACCAATTCATGTGCGTGGCAAAGCTGCCGACCCTGCCCGGTCCTGACAAGAAACATGTTCTTCTCGCCAATGCTGGACGCCGGTTCCATCCCTGACTAGACTCGCCCCTGCCATGAAAAGAATTCTTCTAATTTGCATCACCGCTGGAGCTGCGTTTCTCACCAGTTGCGTTGACCCCTACTACGGTCAAAACGCAGGCTATCCCCAAGGTGGCGGCTACCCTAGCGGCGGTGGCTACAACGGTGGAGGTTACGGCGGTAGTTCCAGTCAAGCCTATCGCAGTGGCCAGACTGACGGCGCGCGCGACAAATCCTACAACCGTCCCTACAACCCCTATCGCGGACAGACCGCCGTCGCGCCACCTTTCCAGGATAGCTACCGCAACGGCTACGCCACAGGGTACCGCAATACCAATCCCGGAGGCTCCGGTGGCTGGGGCAACGGCGGCAGCAACGGCGGATGGGGCGGTAACAATGGTGGCTGGGGCAGCGGCAGCACCACAGCCAATGAGCGTATCTATAGCTATGGGAACCAGTGCGGACTGAACGACCGTCGCAGCGGCACGGGCTTCAACCCTGCCCAGTACAACGCCAATATCCCAGCGTCCGATCAGGTGTTTTTCAACAAGGGCTATCTCGCCGGATGGAACGGCAAGATCGAGCAGAGGTAAACCCCGCGACTCAATAGACGGGGGCGCCGGATTGCTGCTGATCCGCGCCTCCGCCAGTCGAGCGGGCCTTGGTCTCCATGCCTTCTCCCAGCAAACGCAGATCGCGTCCCATGCCGATCATGGTGTTGCAGGAAGAAAGGGCCAAAACCGAAAGAGCTGCAGCAGCAAGAAGGAGTAATTTCATGGGAAATTTTCATAGCGCGTTCTGGCCTGGGCGCAATCATTAACTTTGATTAACAGCTCGTCCGGTAGAGTCCGAGCTGCCTGCGGTTTGCCACCTCAGACAAACCTGCTCAGGTGACACCGACCCGCAGATCCCGCATGCTCCAGAGGACGCCGCTGGCGGGTGCGGCATTGCCCTTCATTCGGCGGGCTCCGTCTTTACGCCTGGCTCCGAAGCGCTCGCGCGAGGCGATGAAGGCTTCGTTGACGAAGGCCTTGCTGCCGATGACCGCGCCGTCGGTGAAGTATCTCACGCGACACCGCAGCATCGCCGCCATGCCCAGTTCAGGAAAAGTGCCGTTGTCTTGAGGGGTGGCATTCTGTTGGCATTTGACCTTGGCTTTGAGCACCTGCTTCGCGGCTGTTAGATCCGCCTCACCGCTCTTGC
>JAIYDT010000250.1 GCA_027487355.1 Verrucomicrobiaceae bacterium | reverse complement strand
GGATTTCTGGTGCGGCTCGCGCTCATCGGATCGGCGGTGCTGATGTTCATCCTTCTATTCACCGTCGCCCTCCCGATCACGTCCGATGCCTTGTGCGGGCTTTCCCTCAACCTGAAATCGCATCAGAATCCCCCTGATCCAAAGCCCAGGGAAAAACGTCAATCCGGCGGTTCCGATGGCTCCCAATCCAGCGACGAGCTCTCCGTCGCTGGGCCGGAAGAGGCCAACCAAACAGGGCGGGTTGAGCTTCCGATGCAGGGCACGCTCGAACTCTCCGATGAGCTTCGAGTCGTCCTCCAGTTCGAGAATTCCGTCCAAGCGGAAAGGCTGGCCAGGCAAGGACCATTCTATATCCGGACGCTTGCCGTGAGCCGCTTCGACGACGGCGAGTGGACAAGAGATGGCGACTCAGGCCAATGGCAGAAGGACTCCACGGATGGGCGCGAGGATGACAAGGTGGAAGTCGGCAGGCACTCGACCGATGACATCGCTCATGATATCTACCTCCTGCGCAGCAACGGGCAGGCTCTCCCGGCCCTGGCGGGCATCACGGCCTATGCACTTCCGGAGGTGTTTGTGCTACCTGACGATTGTTATCAAAACCCCGCATCCGGCGACATCCGATACAGAGCATGGTCCCGGCCGGTCAATATCCAGTCGCTTTCCAGGATGAACCCCGAGCCCGGAAATCCGGGTCCAGCCTACCTCACCAAACTGGACACCCCAATGGGTGCCAGACTCACCGAGACCGCCGAAGGGATCGGGGCCGGGCGCACCGACCTGACGGGCCAGCTCGAAGCGCTCCGCCAGTTTTTCAAATCCAACTTCATTTACAGCCGAACGGTGGAGAACAAGTCCAACAGGCCACCGCTGGAGAATTTCCTCTTCGTCGAGAAAAAGGGCTACTGCGATTTCTTCGCCAGTGCCTCCGCCTTGTTGCTCCGCCACATGGGCATCCCTTCGCGTGTGGCCTATGGCTACATCGGTGGAGAGCATGATGACGCGACGGATTCCTGGATCTTCCGGGAATATCACGCCCACTCGTGGACCGAGGTCTTCCTCGAGGGCCAGGGATGGGTCATTTGCGACTTCACGCCGTCGTCCGCAGATTCCCCTTCCCTTGGCAGGACACCGCCAGCGTCATTGGACCTGACGAATTTCGAGGATGCCGGAGGACGCGGCGTCAGGCGAAATGGCAAGCTCTGGAACCGGTTCGAATCCCTGCTGGACCTTCGATCCCCCTGGCTGCCGACAATTCTCGTTCTTGGATGTCTCGCTGCATTCCTTGTCTTCTTCTTCCGCAACCATCGGACGCCGGAACTGCGTGCAACCCGAATCGCCGCCCGCAGGCGGGCCAAAAGTGAGCAACAGCCTGACTACCTCCTGGAGTTTCTAAACATGTGCCAATCCTTCGGCCACACCCGTCGCTCCGGACAAACCTTGATGGAGTTCCACCGCGATCTGAAGCAAGTCAGGTTCTGCCACGACGACTTCAACGAACTGATCGACTACTACTACAAGTCCCGTTACGAGGACGCTCCGCTCAATCGATCCAGCGAGCGCCGCTTCCTCAAGCTCATCCGGACGTTCCGGCAGGACCATGCCAAAAAGAGTGCGGAATCACCATCCTAGGGATTGGCAGGTGGCCCGGATAAGGCTTCGTTGAATCCCTACGGCAGATTGAAACTCTCTGAAACCCCCAGTATCCCGATTCTTCTCCAGGTTTCGGATTTCAAATTTCTCATTTCGAATTTTCTCTTCGACCTTGCTCCTCTATCTCCACATCCCCTTCTGCCACCGCGTCTGCCCCTACTGCTCGTTCTACAAGCACACCCCGGGCTCCACGCCAATCAGTGCCTTCCTCGACGCCCTCGCGGCCGAAGCCGACCGACGACTTCCCGAGCTGTCTGAAAGGCCCCGGACCCTCTACCTCGGCGGCGGCACGCCTTCGATGCTCTCTCCGACCCACCTTGAGAGGCTCTTCAGCACCCTGCACAGACACCTCGATTTCTCCAAACTCGACGACGTCACCTTCGAAGCCAATCCCGCGACCTTCGATCTAACAAAAGCGACGCTCTTTCGTGATCTCGGCGTGAAACGCGTCTCGCTCGGCATCCAGTCGTTCACCCCGCACGTCCTGAAAAGTCTCGGCCGCGAGCATGATCCGGAGCAAGCCGCCGAAGCGGTCGGAATCTTGAAGGAAGCCGGTCTGCCCTCGATCAACATCGACCTGATGTTTTCCATCCCCGGGCAATCGCGCGATGATTGGTCCTCCACTCTCGACCGCGCCATCTCGCTGAAGCCCGACCATATCTCGGCCTACAATCTCACCTACGAGGAGGACACCGCCTTTTTCGAATCGCTGAAACGCGGCGAGATGGACGAGAGCGAGGACCGCGACGCCAGCTTCTTCGAACTCGCAAAACAGAAGCTCACCGACGCCGGATTCGAGTCCTACGAAACCTCAAACTACGCCCAGCCCGGCCATCGTTCCTCGCACAACCACGGCTACTGGAGCGGCGAGGACTACGTCGGCCTCGGCCCGTCCGCTGTTTCCACCGTCAACCGCAACCGCAGCCGCAACGTGCCGGACACCGCGCGCTATGTCGAAATGGTCGGCTCGCTCGGTCACGCCATCACCGAGAGCGAGCAACTCGACGACGAAGCCTGGCGGCTCGAACGCATCGCCTTGGGCTTGCGTACGCTTGATGGCATAGCGCTTTCCCTTCTCGACGACGAAGGCAAGACCCGCGCCGGTTGGCTGATCGAACAAGGTCTCGCCGAATACACCCATGACCGCCTGCGCCTCATCAACAACGGCTGCGCACTCGTCGATCCCATCGCCGCAGAGCTGGTTTGAAGAATTGAGTGGCCAGAGATCAGGGGCCAGTGGCCAGAAAGACTCTTCGTTTCGAATTTGGAATCTAGAATTTCGTGCTTTGATCACTTCGTGATCCTTCGAGCTCTTTCCCTCCTGCTCTGCCTCCTTGTGGCCTCCTGCATCGACTGCAAGGAGGAGCTCTGGATTCATGCCGACGGCTCTGGTGCCGCAGAAGCGACCTATGACCTTCCCTCCAGTGCGGTCAGGCTCGGTGGCGGCGAGGAGAAGATCCGGAAGTCGATCGACACCTTGCTCGCTGAAAACCCCAGCCTTCACCAGGAGGCCTTCGACATCGTGACGGCCGAGGGTCGCACCAAAATCCACCTCCGGTTGAGATTCGAATCCGCCCTCAAGCTGGTCGATCTTTCAAAACTCAAGTCCACCGAAAGCCTCCCCGCCACCGCCCAGCAACTGGCCGGAACCTTCGATTTCCGGCTCAAGGGACTCGAGTTCGAGCTCAACCGCACCATCGAAGCCAACAAGGCCTTTGTCGGCGGCCTTTTCATGCCTCGCAAGGAGATCGCAGGCCGCAAGCTGCTCTACATCCTTCATCTTCCCCAACCACCCGTGGAATCCAACGCCACGCGCACCGAAGACAACGGCAGCACCCTTATCTGGGACTACTCGCTGGAGGAGGCCTTGAAAGGACCCGTCACCACTCGGTTCAAGGCGCAGATCCCGATCCCCTGGTGGGCCTACGCAACCGTCGCGGTGATCGTGACCGGACTCATCGCGTTGCTCATCCGCTGGAAACCGTGGCGGCGCTTTTCAAGCGCCAGGCCAGGCGTCTGACCCTCAATCATCATGATGCTTGATGACCATGGATCGCTCACCTGAGTCCGACCTGCCTTTCGCCCGAGCCATGTTGCCCGAGGGCTGCGCGGATCTTTACGAGGCCCAGAAGCTTCGATCCGAATCGAAGGAAGAACGATTCAGATTCATTCTGCGGATCGCAGCCGAACTTCACGATCCTCTGCTTGCGACCATTGATCCGGAAACCCTTGGAACCAGAAATCCCAATCTCCTGCTCCCTAAGATATCGGACTTCCTCCACCCGATTCTTCTCGCCGATCCAAAGCTGGAGAAGAAGATCGGAGCAACGTCGGATCTGGTGGAAATGCTGTTCCATGTCGTGATGGCGAATCTCGATGATTAGACTGACTCCAGGCGAGAGAGACATGCGATTGGAAAGC
>JAIYDT010000174.1 GCA_027487355.1 Verrucomicrobiaceae bacterium | reverse complement strand
GCACGCTCAAGGAGGAAGGCCTGGCGGATCGTCTCGGGATCGCTCCTGGGCCGGCGAACGGCTTCACGCTCGACCTCCTCTACTGCCTCGAAAACTTCGGTGAGCTGATTGATTGGTCGATGCTGATCCTCAATCCGCTCGAGCCCTGGCCGGTGGGACTGGCGCTGCCGGCTTGCGAAAAGCACGGCGTCAAGGTGCTGACCCGCGTGGTCGATCACGGCGGTGTGTTTCACGATGACCTCGGCGAAGGACATGCCTTCAAGCCGGGCGACCATCGTTCCTATCGTCCCGAAGGCTGGGTCCAGCACGGCACGGAAAAGGCCAACCGCATGCGTCCGATCGCCGAGAAATACGGTCTTTCGATGCTGCAGTTCGCCTCGATCTGGAACCTCAGCCACCCGGCGGTGGAAAGCGTGGTCCCGACCTTCGTGCAGGAGGCCCATGACGGCGCACGTCCGATCGAGGACAAGATCCGCGAATACGCCAAGCTTCCGAACATTCGTCTCACGCCAGAGGAAGTGGCCCAGGTCTCGGCCATCGGCGACAACACCGGCTGCATGACCCTGAAGGGCGCCAGCAAGCGTCACGCCGTCAGCGAGCGTCCCGACGAATGGCCGATGCGGCCTGAGCTTCTCGAACTCGCTGGTCGCTATGGGCTGACGCAGGAGTGGTGAGATTTCGATTGGCCGGGCTTGAGATTCAATCCTTGAGCAGGGGAGTGGAGGTTGGGGGGAACTTGATGTTTTTCCTGCCAACCCATTAGCGCTTCGAGGTTCCTTGTTTCGTGATGTTCTCACGGGGAACCAGGGAGCCTCCCTTCCCCAAAGGTCGTCGTTGGTCACCGCTGGAGGAGCCCTCGTTGAGAAGGCCAATCGTATTTGAGGGCCCCCCCGCCGACCTCGATGACTGCATTTTCAGAAAATGCGGTCCCGGTCTCTGGATCGAGGTGGATCAAGGGGTGACTCGCACCCGCAGATAACCCTTGGAGGTCAGGCCGTTCGAGCCATTGAGGCTGAAGGTGCGGTATTCGTAGCCGGAGGGAGCGGCAGGTAGGCCGGTGGTGACCGGGGCGACGGAGGTGACTGCGGCAGTGAAGCTGGTCAGATCGGAGCTGCCCTGGATCGTGGCGGTGTAGGTGTCCTTGGTGGCTGAGGGCGAAGGCGATCCGGAAAAGGCGGGAGTGCCAGAGCGAACGGCAATGGTGAGGAGCAATTCCTTCTGACTGTCGAGATCGTCGCTGTCGGCGGTCAGCGGATAGATTTTCGCATTGGACGAGCCGTTGTTGGGGGTGCCGCCGAGAACGAATTCCATCGCATTGCTCTGGCCGTCGTGATCTGGGTCGGCGTTTGGGCCGACGATGGCCAGGTCTGTCACGCCCGGGTAAAAGCCGCTGATCCAGAGTTCGAAGGGCAGCTTGACGAGTGCCAGGTTGTTGGTGGTCACTCCGTTGTCATAGTTGTAGGCAAGGCGGTAACCGGCGGGAAGGTCGGTGACGGTGGCAAAGGTTCCGGTGAGGGAGGCATAGGTGGCGATGACGTAAACCGGAGCCGTGAGAGGGGAGCCCGTGGCATCGAAGTCGATGGTCGAGGCTGCACCCAGCGACAGCGCGTCCTTGGCCACCAGGACATCGGTGGCGGGCGAGACGGAGCCGTTGTATTCAACCCGCAGGGTTCCGGTGATGGTTGTGGTTTTGCCCGCGGAGCCGGTGGTGAAGGTGCCGATGCCTGAGCCCGGGGCGAGGGTGGCACCCGCGAGGATGTTCACGATGCCCGGCAGTGTGCCGGTGCCGCCGAGGGTGGCACCGCTGACGACGTTGGTATTTCCCAAGCCGGTCTGAGCCCCATTTACGAGCAAGGTTCCGGTGTTGACCGTGGTGCCGTTGGAGTAGCTGTTGTCAGCGGTAAGGGCCACGGTGCCGGTGCCGGATTTTGAAAACGATCCGGCACCGCTGATCAGGTTGGAGAAGCTGAGGGAATCACTTCGGTTGATGGTAAGGCTCGGCCCGGTGCCTGAAAGCGTGATCGGGGCGGTGCTGCCGAGTGAGCCACCCGTGCCCCCATTGCCAAGAGACAGGATGCCTCCGCTGATGCTGACTGTGCCGGCGACGTCGACCGTACTGAGAAGGGTGACGAGGCCACCGTTGGATTTGGTAAGATTGCCGGGAACGGTGAAGCCGTTGTTGATGAGGAGGTTGGTGTTGGTGGTATTGACGTTGCTCAGCGTGACGTTACCGACTGCGGTGAAGCTGCCAGTCCAGATGCTTTCCGTTCCGGTGCTGTGCTCGAGGGTGGCTCCGGAATCGAGGGTGACGTTCGAGCTGTAATAGCCGGCGGAGCTGGCTTGGGCGATCGCGCCGGACTTGACGCGCAGGGTGGTGCCAAAGGGATCAGGCCCGAAGCCGGAGAGCGTGCCGCCCTCGACGACGGTGTTGAGGTTCTTCGCCAGGCCCATCAGGACGACTTGATTCGCTCCGGTTTTGGTGAGGGTGAAGCCGCCGCCGTCGATGGTGCCGCCGCCGCCGATGTCGAAGGTGTTTCCAGAGGTGCCACCGATTGTGGAGTCGGCGGTGAGGGTGATGTTGCGGATGCCCGAGGCAGGGGCACCTGTGAAGGTGATGGCGGGGCCGCTGTTGTTAAGAACAGGGATGGAGCCGTCACCGCTTCCAGCGAGAGTGAGATCGTAGGAGCGGTTGACTGCGAGGGTGGCGATGCCCTTTAGATCGAGGCTGGCCCCAGAAGCCACGGTGACGCCGGAGGTGAAGCCGAGCGCGCGCTGATTGCCGAGGAGGAGCCGGCCAGCATTGACGGAAACCGGACCGGTGAAGGTATTCACGCCACCCAGAGTGAGCCAGGCGGTTCCATTTTTGATGATTCCACCGGCGGCCCCATCAATCACGCCGGTTCCGTTCAGCGTATAGTCATTGGCATCTTCATTGTTGAAGGTGACGGAATAGGGTCTGAGGGTGCCGGTCAGCGTGACAGTTCCGAAGCCGCTATCTCCGAATACAACGGCATCCCCGTGCTGGAACTTGTTGTCGCCACCGAGCCAGTTTGCGGAAGCTCCCAAATCCCAGGTCGAGTTGTTGGTCGTGTTGTCCCAGGTGCGCACCTCCCCTTGGAAGCCGGTAATTGTCGCTGCCGTAGCACCCACGCTGAGCGAGGGGGATCCGCGGTATCCGGCGGGATCGAACGTCAGTGAGCCCGCTCCGGTCAGGGATGTGTAGGTCATCAGGGTCGCGGTACTGCTGCCCGGACTGGGGGCATTGACCAGAGTGACGCTGCTTGCACCAGTCAGCGAGAGGCTTCCAGCAATCGCGAGGGTGCCGCCGTTGTTTCGGACGGAGATGGTACCTGCGCCGGAGTTGAGCGTGAGATTCCCGCCAATTGAGGTGCCAGTGCCGACAATCACCGAGGCTCCCGTGGCAGAGGTCACGTTGAGGGCCCCACCGAGGGCTGCCGGAAAGTTGAAGCTCCCTCGCGAGACACTGACGGTGCCAGTGAGGGCGGGCGAACTGCGCAGCAGAGTGACACCGCCCGTGGTGGTGGTGGGGCCATTGATTTCCAGGTTGGCGCTGCCGGAAATGGCTCCGTCAATGAAGGCGAGAGCCGTGGTATCCACGCCGATCCTCGCATCGCCTGTGACGGTGATATCGCCCTGAATGACGCGGTTGTTGACGAACCGGATCGCGCCTGCCTGCGCGGCGGTGTCAGCGGTGTTGGAGTAGCCAGTGCCGGCAATGGAGTAATTGCTGGCGGAGCTCGCGGTGTTGACCACGACCTGGCCGCCACTCTGGACGGTGACTCCACCGGTTCCGAAGGCCCGGACGTTGTTGGAGTTGATCCGACCGGCTTGGATCGTGGTGCCGCCCTTGTAGGTGTTGATCCCCGAAAGTTGGATGATGCCAGAGCCGCTCTTGATGATGCCGAAGGTGCCGGCGTCGTCGCGGATGATGGTGCTCAGGCTAACCTGAACGGTGGAGGAGTTGGCAAAGCCGGTGCTGATGGCAAGGTTGTCCTTCAGGAGAACATACGGCGCGGAAATGCTGTTCGCGGCCACGCCTGCGACTACTGGAACGGTGAGGGTGGCGTTGGCGACACCGGTTTGATCGAAGATCAGGGTCGAAGTGATCGGACTGCCGGCATTGAGCGTGAATGCGAAGAAGCTGGTGGTTGGGTCGCCGATCGTGAGGGCACCGATGGTTTTGTCGCCGCTGAGGCTGATGGTCCGGGCGGCCGTGATGTCGTTGGTGAAGTTGGCGGTGTCGCCCACACCGTTCGGGATGATGCTACCGGCCCAGCTGCCGGCGGTAGGCCAGGTAAGGCCAGAGGCGCTGTTGTTGGTCCATGTGCCGGTGGCAGCGAACAGGGGGGCTGAGCATGCGAGCTGCACGGCCGTAAGCAAGGTCGCGCGGTGGAGGTAGGAGTTTGTGCTGGCGTTTTTCATCGGACTGGAGCTTCGAGGTAGCGATGGATGCATCAGAACAGTGGAGGTGCCCATGATGGCATTCCTGTTTCCTGATTGTGCTGACGCTAAGCAGCTGGCTGGCAAAGATGATCACTTTCTGTCATTCGCTCTGTTCAATTCCGTTGATCACGTGGGACGTCCTGCAAGGATGGCGAAATGAAAGCATTGGAGCGTTCGGGTCTCGCGGATCAAGTGGCGGCGACGCTGAGGCACGAGATCGAATGCGGACGGATCTCGGAGGAGCTGCCATCGTGCCGGAATCTTGCGACTGGGCTGGGGGTGAGTCTTCCCACGGTGCTCGCGGCACTGAAGCAACTGGCCGCCGAGGGCCTGGTGATGGGTGGAAAGCCGCGGCGACCCTACCGCCTGGTAGTCCGGCCAGAGCAGGGGCCGCTTTCAAAGAAGAGGCTGTTGATCCTCAATCCCCGAACCATTGGTGGCATGAGGAGTGTCACCCGAGATACGATGGAGCGGCTACACCGGCAATGTGCTGAAGAAGGCTGGGACGTGCAGATCCGGATCCTTGATTACAGCAACGCCACGCGACCTGGTCGACGTTGGGACGAAATCCTGGAGAAGGAACGCCCGACGCATGTTGTCGCGGTGATGGGCACCCCGGTGCTGGCCCACTGGGCCCGGGGGCGCGGGGTTCCCATAATCTTCGTCGGCGGCAGTCCGGGTGACAGCACGGTGCCATCGCTCGGCATCAGCTTGAG
>JAIYDT010000381.1 GCA_027487355.1 Verrucomicrobiaceae bacterium | reverse complement strand
GATTGAAAAGGTGGGTAATCTTTAAGAGGAAAACAAAACCGCGAATGAACGCCAATACACACGAATTTTCAATGAGTTATGTGAATCGGGCGATTCACCATAAGGGTAAGCGCTTTGGTTTTCGTAATTCATTCATTTCCAGTATTTTATTGGCGTTCATTCGCGTTCATTCGCGGTTTCTAGGGTAATGGGGTGAGGCGCCTGCCGAAGTCCCGGGGGATGTCGGTCATGCCGGCGACGGCGCAGTTTGAACTGCCTTTTCGGCGAATGGCGGGTGGTCGCGAACGGGGGCGAGAAGCGGTTTGATCCTTAACAGGAAAATGGGAAACCACGAAAGTCACGAAAAGCACGAAGGCAGAAGCAATGGTCGCCATCTTCGCCCTCACCTGATGAATGAGTCTGAAGCGTTTCGGAACTGCCTGATTTTCGTGATGGTTCGTGAATTTCGTGGTTTGTAGTTCAGGATTTAAGCCAAATCTCCCAAGCGATTGGATTTGTGGGCATTGCAGAGCCGACAGCGGGCTTTGCAGAGGTGACAGCGGTCATTGCAGAGGTGACAGCGGTCGTTGCAGAGGCGACAGCGGTCGTTGCAGAGGTGACAGCGGTCGTTGCAGAGCCGACAGCCGTCGTTGCAGAGCCGACAGCCGTCATTGCAGAGCCGACAGCCGTCATTGCAGAGCCGACAGCGGGCGTTGCAGAGCCGACAGCGGGCGTTGCAGAGGCGACAGCGGGCGTTGCAGAGGCGACAGCGGTCGTTGCAGAGGTGACAGCGGGCGTTGCAGAGGTAACAGCGGTCATTGCAGAGGCGACAGCGGGCGTTGCAGAGCCGACAGCGGGCGTTGCAGAGGCGACAGCGGGCGTTGCAGGACCCATTGCGGACGATGGAGGGCTCGTCCGTTCGAAGTGACAGGGACGGGTCTCGCTTGACGAACGTTCCCCTCAGGGTTGCCCGGGCTTTGTCGGAACCACGGGTGCTTTCCATGGCGAAGGACTGAAGATCTGGCCCGCCGCCAAGAGTTTTTCCCGTAGCGCCGGATAGTCGAGGTCCTGCACGGCGGAACCGGAACCGATCGCCATGCCTGCCGCGATGGCGGCGCTTTGCGAAAGCGCCATGAAGACCGGTTCCATGCGGATGGAGCCGTGGGCCACGTGCGAGGTGGAGAGGCAGATGGGAGAAAACAGGTTCTCGCACTCACCCTTGCGCGGGATGATCGAGCGATAGGAAATGCCGTAGGGTTTCGGCGGCACCCGCCAGATGACGCCATCGGTGTTGGCCAGGCCCTTCTCGGTGACGAAGTGCTGCACCGCATGAGAGTCCATGCCGAAGGAGCCGAGTGCGACCGGATCGGGAGCCTTGCGTTTCCCTTCGCAGTCCTGCTGGTTCATCACATAATCTCCCACCATCCGCCGTGCCTCGCGGATGTAGATCATCCAGGGCCAGCCACCGTTGTCGGTGAACTCATCTTTCGACAGTCCAAATGCGGAGGCTTTCTTTCGGATCGCTTCGGGAACCCGGGAATGGTTGGAAAGCGTCCACAGGAAGCCGCGGATGTAGGTTTCGTGGGCTTTCTCGATTTCACGACGTTTCTCGTAGCTGGCTTCCGGGTAGTCCCAGTTCGCGCCCGGATGATCGGAGCCCACTGCGTGCATGTTATTCCAATCGACCTTCGATCCGGTGCCTTCAAGTGGCTCGACCAGAGCCGGCAGCCGGGTGTCGCCTGCATCGAAATTGCGCAGCAGCAATTCGTGATCGATCTCGCGATAGCCTTCGGGCTTCTCGATGGGAATGCGCAGCGATGGATCGGTGGTCAGACAAACGCGGTAGTTGTAGGCCTGAATCTTCCTGTCGCCTTGGCCGTTGGTGAGGCCGTCGATCTTGAAAACATGGGGCAGCAGTCCGCTGTTCGGATCGCCCGGTTTCACATAGGGATCGACCTCCTTGATGAAGTGGTCCTTGTCGCGCTGGGTGTAGTGGACCCGAGGACTGGTATCACCACGCCGAACCCCGGCAAGATCCTCGCCGTATTGGCTCTCCGGCTCCCGCCCGACCGTGTAGCTCACACCGGCCGCCGCCATCAGGTCGCCGACGTAGGTGGCATCGATGAACATTTTTCCCCGATAGGTCTTTCCGCTGAGGGTGGTGATCGACTCGATGCGCTTGCCGTTCATTTTCACTCCTTTGCCTGGGGTGCGATCGAGGAGTTCGTTGTAGTCCACCTGAAGCCTGGCGTCGGCGATCAGTTTCTCGAAGGCCTGGCGTCCGACATGGGGTTCAAAGCTGCGAACGAACTTCTTCCCATAGGCCGCCGCCACGAGCGAATAGAACTCGGAAGCGATCCCGCCGAAAGTGCCCTGCCTGCCGAGGAAATCCGTGGCCCCGAGTCCGCTCGCGCTCATCCCGCCGGGAAAGCGGGTCGGGTTGACCAGGACGACCGAAAGCCCCTGTCGCTTCGCGGAAATGGCCGCCACGACCGCTCCAGATGAGTCGCCATAGACCACGACGTCACAGGACGATTCCTCGGCTTTCGCGAGGGCAGATGTGGCCAGCAGCACTGAGGTTGACCAGGCGATGAAACGGTTCATTTGGGTTGGAATGATGGATGACTGGGTAAGAGATGTGTGAAGGCAGATGTCCCGGAAAAACTCAGTTGGATTGCACCTTCAGTCGCAGGAAGCTTTTCACCGGAGAGCCGGGATTGAAGGTGTAGGAGATGATGCTTCCGTTGTTCACATACATTCCACCTGTGACCTCGGACCAGACGTCGGAAACACCGAGATCGATGGATTCCTGGATGCTGTAAACCAGTCCGCTGGTGCCTGGGCGCTTGGTGAAACTGAGGGTGTTTGAAGTGAAGGCGCTGACAGGTGGGTTGTTTGTCGTCGGGTCCAGGCCGATGAGGGCATATTCGATCAGATTGCTGATGCCGTCATGGTCGGGATCATCGTTCGGGCCGCGCTTTGCGAGCGGAACGATTCCATTGCCGAAAGTGCCGGAGATCCATGAGGAGAAGCTGACTGAAGTGCTGGCGGTGAGATAGCCGTTGGCATCCAGTCCGAAGCTGGTGAACCCGGTCGCCGAGATGAGGGCGAGTTGAGCCGGGGTCAGCCCGCTGCCTGTCGTGCCGAAGCGAATTGAGGCCCCGGAAACGAAGGTGCCAGTGAGGCTGAGCGTCCCGCCGGTCCAGTCGATCGCGCTGCTGTTGGCGAAGGCGAGAGCGGCTCCGGTGCCGAGGTTGATCCTGGCAGTGCTGGTGAGGTCGAGAGTTCCGACTGTGTCGGTGAAGGTCGAGGCATCGAGCGTGGCGTTGCCGATGGAGATGCCGGTGGTGTTGGCAAGCACGTTATTGGCTCCCAAGGCCAGAGTGCCGGCGCTGATCGTGGTGAGGCCGGTGAAGGTGTTTGCCCCGGAAAGCGTCTGGGTGCCGGTGCCCACCTTGGTGACGGCGATCACGCCACTGCTGCCGAGAGTGCCTGAGTTCAAGGTCGTGCTTGCCCCTTCGATGGACCCGCTGAAGTTGCCTCCGGTGGCGTTGTTGTTGCCCAAGGTGAGGGTCTTGATATTGCTGCCAACGTTCCGGATGATTCGACCGCTTCCGTTCAACTTTCCAAAGCCAATGTCCTCACTCATCGCCATGTATCCGCCCAACGCGATGGTGAGATTCTGATTCGTGGTATTGCCAGCCGTGAAGTTGCCAAACATCCCGTTCGCCAACACGCTGATGTCCCCGGTGAAACCACTCAGGGACCCGACGGTGACCCGGTTCAAGTCGCCCGTCGCGGGTGCTGCGTCCGACGAGATCTCCAGAATGCCATTTCCGGTGATGGCATTGGCGATGGCGAGCGTGGTGTTGACCGCCAGGTTGTTGTG
>JAIYDT010000038.1 GCA_027487355.1 Verrucomicrobiaceae bacterium | reverse complement strand
GATGCGGCCTTGAAGACGATGGTCGCCGCTTGCGAAATGGCGGGGCTTTCCCCCACCGAGATCGACTATATCAATTCCCACGGCACCGGCACGCCGCTCAACGACGTGGCCGAGGGACAGGCGATCCAGCGTTGGGCGGGCGACGACGTTTCGAGCATCAAGGTCAGCTCCACCAAGTCCTCGATCGGCCATCTGTTAGGCGGGGCTGGTTCGGTGGAATCGGTGATCTGCCTGATGGCGCTCGAAGGCCAATGGCTGCCGGCCAGCCTCAACATCCGAGAGCTTGACCCGGTTTGCACCTTCGACCTTGTCCGCGAGCCCCGCGAGGCCGTGGTGCGAAGCGTGCTGACCAACTCCTTCGGCTTCGGTGGAGCGAATGCCACCCTCATTTTCCGAAAGGAGGACGCCCGATGAGTTCGAGGATCTCGATCGTCGGAATCGGTGCCGTGAGCCCGGCAGGATGGGGCGTGCAGGCGCTCTGCGAGGCCGTCCGCACCAGCGCGGAGCTCGGGCATTCGATGCTGGTCCGGGAAGCGCTGGGCATGACCGTGAAGACCCCGGTCCTGCGCGTGCCCGAGGCCGGATCCACCATCCCGAAGTTCGCACGACTCCGCCGGGCGAGTGCCATTTCGAAATTCGCCGCTTCCGCCGTGGCCGAGGCACTACCTCCCGAGCGGCTGGCGGCTTCTTTGGCCGGAGAATTCCGCATCGGCGTCATCACGACCCTGATGAACGGCTGCGTGAACTACTCCAACCGCTTCTTTGGCGAGGTCTTGAACGATCCCGCCATCGCCAGCCCGATCCTGTTCCCCGAGACCGTTTTCAACGCCCCCTCGTCCCACCTTTCCGCCATGATCGGCAGCACGTCGCCGAACGACACCTTGATCGGTGACGGAGCGGAGTTTTTCACCGGCCTGGAGCTGGCGGCCGAATGGATCGAGCGCGGCGAGGTCGATGGCTGCCTGGTGATCGGTGACGAGGAAATCGACTGGCTCAGCGCCGAGGCCCTGCGCTTCTACTCTCGCGACTACGTGCCCTCGGAAGGGGCTGCCGCACTGTATCTTGAAGCCGGCGGCTCCGGTCCGCGGCTGCTGCATGTTCCGGATCCGAAAACGTTTTCAGGCAGCCGGGAGCGCATCGAGGCCGCAGCCCGGCTGCGTGAGGTGATCGGAGCCGACGATGACGGAACCACCTTGCTCGTCGATGGCCGCTGCGGGCTGAAAAGCCACGATCTGCCGGAGAATCTGGCTTGGTCGGATTGGCGGGGAGCGCGTTGTTCCCCACGCCGCGTCCTTGGCGAAGCACTCGGAGCCTCCGCAGCCTTCCAGTGCGTCGTTGCCGTGGATGCCCTTCGCAACGGATCCTGCGCCCGTACGGCGGTCACTTCCGTGGGAGGAAACGAGCAGGCGGCCGGTGCCCTTTTCGGTCTCTGAGAACTCTTAGGGCTGGGGCGTGGCGACCGCGCGCAGCGCCTCCATGATCATCTGGATCGATGACGGATCAAGAGGCTCCGCAACAACGGCCCCGAGAATCAAGCAGCCGTAGGGAGTGTCTGTCGGGATCAGCTCCAAGGTTGCCGAAGCACCGACCTTGAGGTGCACGATGCCGGGCATACCGCCTGGACGACGGGAGGAAGCCGCCAGACTGCGGGCAAGGAAGTGAAGCTTCCCATGCCCGCTTTCATCGAAGATGACCGATCCATCCTGATCCATCAGGAAAACCCCAACCGCCTGATAGTGGTCGCGCAGCCAATCCCGGAAACGGGTGATGCGGTCGAGGAAAGGCCCCCTCTCCTCCAGTCGAGGTTCCACGTCGGACTGACCCAGAGAAACTGGCTCCAGTGCGGCAACAGGCTCAGCGCCCGCCAAAAGCGCGGGAACCGGAGCCTGATCGTATCCGACGAAGTGCTCGCCGAATTCCGCGTCCTGCACGGGCACCGCCTGCTCCTGCACAGGCGACAGCAGACGCTCCGCCATGCGTCTGACCTCTGCTGGGTCGAGCCATGGATGTACAAGGTCCATCACGCGCGGATCTGGGCTCGATGGCCCAGGCTTTCAAGCTTTCCTTCGATTTCCACCCTCAGTGCATCGAAGACCGCCTGCGCGGCGGCCCCTTCCTCCAGCACCCCGACCGGCAGCCCACGGGCACTTGCCTTCACGAAAACTCCATCGCGCGGCACCACCGTACGAAACACAAGATCTGGCGGCAGCAGCTGCCGCAGCGCCTGACCAGCCTCAAGGCTCTCGGCAAGTTCCTGCTGCACCATGGTCAGAACCACTCCAAGCACGCTGAGCCGCGGATTCATGACCCGCAGGCGATTCAGCCCCTCCAGCATTTTCGGCACCGAGCGGATCCCGAGAGGTTCCGCCTGCTGGGGAATGATGACGGCATCGCTTGAGGCGATCACATCGCCAGTCACTCCGAAGAGCCCCGCCGCCGTATCGATGATGCAAAGGTCAAAATTGCGGGTCGCCACCGCCCTGAGGAACGCCCGGACGCGCGCCAGATAGGCCCCTCCAACCCCACCCCCGGTCTCGTAATCGCTCGCCTGGCCACAAGCCACGAGCGAGAACGTTTCAAGACGGGTCGGGACAATCAGCCGGTCGAGCGGGATGCCGGGATCCGCGAAAAAATCGTAGATTCCCCCCAAGAGGCGCGATTGGCGGGTCAGCGAGAGACCGACCGAACCCTGGGGATCCGCATCCACAAGCAAGGTCCTGACCCCTGCCCGGGCAAACGCATGGGCGAGATTGATCGACAAAGTGGTCTTGCCCACCCCACCCTTCTGACTTGAAACTACGAGACTTGTCACACCGTTGGGAAATCCGCCGCCACCGTAGCTTCGGCTTGCAGTAGCGGAAGACTTTTCTTCAGGATGCGCCCGTAAGTTTCGAAAAACCTCCCCCCACTCGATAACTCATGCTCCCCCTCCCGTTAGCCGCCTCGCGCGGACTCGTACTGCTTTGCTGCGCCACGGCCCTGATGGCCGGTTCCGCTTGTCGCAGAAACAAGCCTCCCACCGCCGTCAAGAAAACGAACGTGGTCAGCCCCGAGCTGCTCACCAATCGACTGGCGGGCAATCCCTCCGCCCTCCTGGCTCGCCAGGCCGACTCTCCGATTCATTGGCAGCCATACACCCGGCAAACCTTCGAATTCGCCGCCAAGGCCAACCGCCTCGTTCTTGCCGTCGTGGTGGTGCCCCAGCAACTCGACTACCTCGCCCCCCTGAATGCGGTCCAAAGCGATCCCAAGCTCGTAAGCTTGATCAATGACAACCTCGTCCCGGTGCTGGTGGATGCCGATGCCTGCAGGGAGTCCGCGCTGCTCACCTCGCTCCTCTGCTCCGAACTCAACCGACCGCTCGGACTCCCGTTGTTTCTCTGGATGACTCCAAAGGGGAACCCCGTGGAATGGGTGCCGATCACTGCGGCGGAAAAGAACATCGGGGAAACGATCCTGAGCATCCATACGGTGGCCTCCCAGATGTGGCAGGGCGGGGCCGACCAATCGATCGATCTCGGTGCCAGTGAGAACCAGGCTCGCACGCAGCGTCTGGCCGATTACTCGAAACGTGCGCCTGCCGTCAAGGAGCCGGCCAAGGAGTCCCTCAACGCCCTGAGATCCCTGGCATCAACCTACGACCCGGGTTCCCGTTCGCTGGACGGATGCGGAGCCCTTTTTCCCTCGGGCACCCTCGAACTCCTCTCCTCGTTCCAATTGATCCCGGGCATGGACAGCGACGTCACCTCCCGTTGCGGGGAAACGACGCGCATGCTGTCCTCGGACCTCTCCACCAGCGCGATGATCGACCCTCTCGAAGGAGGAATCTTCAATTCCCGCGTCGGCAGCAGTTGGTGGTTGCCAAGATTCAACCTGGACTGCCCGGCGCTGGCCCGCTCGACCATCTCCCTGCTGACCACTTACCGCGCTCATGGAGATCCGATGCTTCTGAAACAATCGCTCGCGGCGATCGCCTACTCGGAGAAGCACTTCATGACACGTGAAGGCCTCTTTTCACTGGGCGGACAGTACAAGTCCAAGACGGAAGACTGGCTGTGGAGCATCGAGGAGCTCGAAAAGGCCCTGACTGCTGACGAACTGAAGCTGATCAGCACCATCAGTGACCTGCAAGGCCCCGGCAACATCCCGATCGAGTCCGATCCCAATCGCCAGTATTTCAGGCGCAACAGCCTGGCGCTGCGGATGACGCCTGAACAGGCAGGCGCCAAGCTCGGACTCACCGGGAGTCAGGCCCAGGAACTCCTGGATTCCGCGCAAAAGAAGCTCCTCAAGATTCGCCAGGACCGTCTCGGACCGATCATCAACGACGCCCCTGCCCAGGCGGCGGCGACCTTCCGCATGGTTTCCACCTACGCGGCGGCTTACGCCGCCACTGGCGATCAGGCCTGGAAGAAGAAAGCCCTCGAGACCCTCGCAAAGGCCAGGGAAGCCTTCAGCAAGGGGCCGAATCTTCAGAATTTCCTCGGCACCGCGGACGAGACCTCCAGCGGCAGGGCCTTCCTGTATGGGCTGGCCATCCAGGCCACACTGGACGCGGATGACATCGCTCAGGACCCCGCTCTCATCTCCTGGGCGGAAGACCTGTCCAGCACCGCCGCCGAGCGTTTCATCGACGCGGATTCCCTGCGCGAGACTTCCAAGGGGCAATCCGTGATCGACCTGCCCTTGACGGATCGCTCCATGCTGTTTGACGACACCTCCGCAGGATTGCTCTCCAGTGCCCAGGCGAGGTTGGCCCAACGCGGTCGCGTCACCCATTCCACCTTTCCCATGGCCGTGGCGTCACTCTCGGTCGTCGCCGTCGAGCGCCCGATCATCTTCACCGATCAGATCCAGGCCGCCCTGATCCGCCATCACAGCCCGGTCGTGCTGGTATCAGCGGACGCACCTGCGGAGCTGAAAGAAGCCGTCTCCCGGCTGCCTCTGCGGGTGATTTCCCGTCGTCCGGCCACCGCGGCCGATGCCGTTCCCGCCGCTTCCGTGAAAATCGTCTTTAAGGATGGCCGGACCCTGACAGCATCCTCCAGCGCCGCACTGAAATCCGCCCTCGGTTCCTCACCCCCGCCGCGCTGACAAGCCCCATTTCAAGAACCTCCATGAAACGAACCCATGCTCTCACCGCAGGCCTGCTGGCCGGACTGATTGGCGCCGCCGCCGCCGACACCCTGCATCTCAAGAACGGAACCACCTACGAGGGCAAAATCCTAAGTGAAACCAAGGATTCCTATCTCTTCGAAGTCATGGTCACCAAATCCATCAAGGAGGAGAGAACCATCGCCAAGGCCGATGTGACCAAGATTGACCGGGAAAAGCTCGATGAGACGGCCTTCCTTGAGATCAAGAAGCTCACTCCCGCCCCGGACCTCCTCGGTGCCGAGGATTACCGCGCCCGCCTTGAGCTTTGCTACAAGTTCGTCAAAACCTATCCGAACAGCCCCCTCGCCGCCAAAGCCCGCGCCATCGCCGGAGAGCTGGAAAAGGAAAACGACGTCATCGCCCAGGGCGGCGTCAAACTCACCGCCAAGCTCATCACCGCAGCCGAACGCCAGGCCAACAAGGTCGAGATCAACGCCCGCGTCCTGGAAAGCTCCGTCCGCGCCCGCGCCAAGGATTCCCAATGGGTGCTCGCCCTGCGCGACTTTGTCAAACTCGAGGCCGACTACTCCAACACCGCACCTTTCAAGGACGTGCTGCCCTTTGCCAGACAAGTGATCCAGCAGTACAACGCCCAGCTCGTCGAAAGCGCCGCCGGACTTCCAAAGCGACTCGCGGATCGCAAGGTCGGGCTCGAGCGCATGTCCTCCGAAGACCGCAACGCCAGCAACCGCGCCATCGCCGAGGTCGATGAGGCCGCCGCCAAGAAGACCGCCGAGGAAAAAGCCGCCGGCATCAAATGGACCACGCCGGACGACTTCAACAAAACCTCGCTCGACGACGCCATCCGTTACTGCGATCAGGAACTCAAGCGTCTGGAAAATCTCAGGATCGACGCCAAGATCGATGCCGGAAAGGCCTGGCGCGACACCTGGTCCGCCATCCAGGGCACCGACGCCAAGGTCGTCGCCACCGCCCTCTCGGACGCCCGTGCCGCACGGCTTTCCAACGACCTCATCGCCGAACTCGAGACCCTCGCGAAAAAGGCCGGGCACATGAAGTGACCCGTTCCAGCCAACCATTCCTCATGCTAGCCCGCCAAGCCAGCCGCAGCCGCAAGACCGCCGAAACCTCGATCGAACTCAGCCTTGATCTCGATGGGTCCGGAACGTCGTCCATCGACACCGGCATTCCGTTCTTCGATCACATGCTCACGCTGTTTTCGAAGCACGGCCTGTTCGACCTCACGATCAAGGCCGAGGGCGACATCGAGGTGGACTTTCATCACACCGTCGAGGACACCGGCATCACACTCGGCGAGGTGATGAAGGAGGCACTCGGCACCAAGGAAGGCATCCGCCGTTATGGCTGCTGCTACCTGCCGATGGATGAAACCCTGGCCCGGGTGGTGGTGGATCTCAGCAACCGCCCGCATCTGGAGTTCCGCGCCCCGGCGAACACGCCCTCCGCTCCGAATCTGCCCTTCACCCTCGTCGAGGAATTTTGTCGCGCACTGGCCTCCAACCTCCGCGCCAACATCCACGTCGAGCTGCTCTACGGACGCGACGGCCACCACATCGCCGAAGCCATCTTCAAGGGCCTCGCCCGTGCCCTGCGCGACGCCTGCGAGCGCGATCCCCGGGTGATAGGCATCCCGAGCACGAAGGAAGCGCTCTGAGATCATGATCGTCGCGCTCATCGACTACGGCGCCGGCAACCTGCGCAGCGTTGCCAACGCCCTCAACGAACTCGGTATCACCCCGCGCATCGTCGCGGAGGCCGCCGACCTCGAAGGTACGACGCACCTCGTACTTCCCGGAGTCGGTTCATTCGGCGACTGCATGGCCCGCCTGGAGGAACGCGGGCTGGTCTCGGCCCTGCGCGAGCGGATCGCAGCAGGCACGCCTTACTTCGGCATCTGCCTCGGCTATCAGATCCTGTTCGAGGAAAGCGAGGAAACGCCCGGAGTCGCAGGACTTGGCATCTTTCCCGGAAAGGTGACGCGTTTCCAGGAACAACCCGGCCTGAAGATCCCGCACATGGGCTGGAACTCGGTGGTCCCCACCACGCCCGAATCCGGCCTCTGGTCGGGCCTTGGAGCCGAGCCCTATTTCTACTACGTCCACTCCTACTTCCCGGTCCCGGCCGATCCCTCGATCATCGCCGCCGCCACCACCTATGGCGCGGAAACCTTCGCCGGAGCCATCCAGAGCGGCGCGATCTTCGCCTGCCAGTTCCACCCGGAAAAAAGTCAGAACGCGGGGATCCGCTTGTTGAGGAATTTCTTCGAGGTGGGCATCGGCGATCAAGCACCCTCATGACTCGCAGGCATGAAGCCGAGGGCGATCGCATAGCAGACTCAGGTCATGGTTTCAGGAAAGTATAGATTTTCTGTGGATGAGCTCCTGGTTGCCAATTCCCATGCAATCAAGGAACAGGCCAGACGCAGCCTTCTCAACCTCATCATTCCCCTTGGAATCGGCCTGCTGCTGGTTGCCGTCTTCCTGTTAGACGATCGGGAGGCGCCCATTCGGGTCGGCCTTGGGATTTTGGGTGCCTATTTCCTTCTCTTCCGACTGCCACTGATCACTCGAATGATGGTTCGCCGTCAATTCAGCAAAAGGTCAGATCAGAATATTGAAATCACTTATGAAGCCTCCGATGAGGGCATGATTTGGACAACCGACCATTCAACATCCAGCTTTCGTTGGAGTTTGGTCTCAAAGGCGAGGAGGTTCAAGGATGGTTACTTGATCTTCTCCTCGCCCTCGATTTTTCACTGGATCCCCAATCATTCCCTGGTATTCCAGATCGAGATCGAGGCGTTATCAAAGCTATTTCAAACTCATATTCAGGACTATCGGATCCTCGATTGAACTGCATGCACAGATCGATCCTTTTAGAGGGACGATCACTCAGAACTCCACAGCCAGCACCCGTGGTCTGGCTTCGTTCGGGAAATGGATGTGGAGCAGTCCATCTTCCGCGGAAAAACTGAAATCCTTGTGGTCCATGCCATCGAGCTGGATGCGCTTCGGGGCCTTGTCAGTGGCGAGGAGGACGATGCCACGGGTGTTTCCAATGCCTTCGACGGTCCATGCCTGAGTCCCCTCCCCACTCTTGAGCGGAAGCGCCTTGCAGGCCGAGGCGAGCAGACGTGGTTGCTTGGATTTCACCGCATCGAGATCGAGCAGGAACAGCCGACTACCGGGAGTGACCCCTATCGATTTCCGGAGCTTCAAATCGGGATCGAAGAGGTTGATGAAGCGTCCTGTTAGAACCTCCGCCGGAGCGGAAATGGATTCATCCAGCCCGGCAGCGAGACGGTACGGACCACGGCGCAGGATGAGATGATTGGTTTCCACCCAGGAGATTCCGTTCATCATGGCCGCCATCTGGACGGTGCTTTTCAAGATGAGGTCATCTGCCGGACTGAGCGCGAACTTCGCAGGGTTCGCCCGCAGCCACACGACGCTTCCCTTGCCGACCTTCACCGGACTCCCGGTGGCTTGCTCGTCCTTCAGACCGAGGCACTCGAACAGATGCTGGCGTGGAATGCGGGTGGTCTTTCCATCCTCATTCCACCATTCCCGGGCCTGATTGTAGGGATCCTTGTCATCGTCGACGAAGACGAGGACTCCGCCTCGCCTCACCCAGGAGGCCAGTCGAGGATGGACCTCCGCACTTTGCGGCTTCTGGCCGGTGTAACTGAGAAGAAGCACCTTCTGCTCATCAAGGAAATGTGGCAGTGTCACGTTCTCCAACTGCACCGGCGTGATGGGAATCCCACGCTTGAGGAAGGGCAGCGCGAGACCATAGAAGTGCGCCATGTTGGGATCACTCGGGGTCGGCTGCTCGCGCTGGAACATGAGTGAATCGCTGACCAGCACGCCGATGCCCCGGGTGCCGCAGTTCCATTCGACCCTGGGCTGCTTCATGTCGTTCAACGCGTTCATCACGACCTGAAGCTCGGTCGCGTAGTCCGGAGGGATCGGCCTCTGATCTTCCGGCCTGGCATTGCGCGGATAGCTTCCGCCAAAGACGCGCTCCGGCCAAGGGGCGACCTCAAACTTCGAGATATCGGGCTGGAGCAGCGAGGCGACAAGGGTGGATTCCCAGTTGCTGCGGTAGTCGGTCCAATCATGTCGTGGATTGTCCTCGATGGGATCATTGAGGAACCAGACCGAGCGACCGGTGGCACGGACGAGATTCTGCATGGCTCCATATTCGAGAAAGGCGGTCTCGAAGGTCCGCTCCTTCATCACTCCGCGAAAATGGTTCGGCGTGCGCGAGGTGCCGGTCCAAACTTGGGCGATGTAGCCATCGCATCCGGCGAGCTGCGCGAGGCTGGATTGGGGACTGACGATGCACCAGTGGGCGTAGTTGATGAGGCTGTGGGTGGGCACGTAACAACGGACCTTTTTCCCGGTGCGCTTGTTGAAGGCCTGGATGTGGTCGAAGACCTGCTGGAGCGCGCGACGGTAAAGGTAGTACTTCAGCTTCGAGGCGCGCCACTGCGCATCCGCCGAGGAATCGGGCGCCTGCCAGGGTTCCTTGTAGTAGGACTGCCACTCGCGCTTGAAGCCTTCGGAAAAGCCAGCCCTGGCCCAGAATTCCGGCTCCTCGAGATGGACCGCCTCGACCCCGGCGTCGAGCCCGCGCTGGACGCCGACGCAGAGATAGGTGCCATAATTCTCAGCCGGACACATGTACCAGACATCGCCACCGTGACCGATCTTCCTGCCATTGCGATCGGTTTGGGCGTTGTCCTCGTGGTTCACGCCGTCGAATCGCCCGTAGAGATAATCCTGATACTCTCCCCAAGCGACGCCCGTCATCAGGTGGACGCGGTAACCACGATTCCTCCAGGAAGCGACCCGGTCAGGCATGGTCTTGTCGATCCCGTAAACCATCGCCACATCCGAGCGCAGGTTCCCCTGCGGACTCCAGGGCTTGCTGGTCTGGAAACAGGTGCGCTCAAGACTTGCGTCCGGGTCTTCAGGAAAGACTGGAATGTCCTCTGCCCGAGCATGACAAAACAAAAGGCAAAGGCATCCTAGGAACAAGGCACGGCAGGACATACAGGCGACGGACTACGCCGGACCAAGCTGGAAATTTCCACAGAGGCCGACCTTGTCCGTTAATGGAGAAAAGCGGTTGCTCGGATCACGATTCATTCGCTCCGCATGAGACAGCGTGAAGGCATGACTACGAACGAAAAAAGCCCGGAGGCTTTCGCGCTCCGGGCTTTTGGAAACTTGTTGAAAACCGATCAGCCTCCGGTGACGCGCATCGGCATGATGACATAGAGGAAGCTGCCGTCGATGCGGACCACGCCGGGGCTCATTTCATCGATGAGGTCGAGATAGACCGTTTCGGCGTCGAGGTTCTGGAGCGGGGCCTTGAGGAAGTCGGGGTTGAAGGCGATCTGCATGGCCTTTCCGGAGTAAACCACGTCGAGCGTTTCGCGGGCCTCACCGACGTCCGGCGAGTTGGCGGTGACCTCGATCTGGTTCTCGCTGAAGACGAGCTTCACGGAGTTCGACTTGTCGGAAGAGAGCAGCGAAACGCGGCGAACGGTTTCGAGCATGGCCTCGCGATTGAGCGGGACGCGCTCGGTGGAATCGCCCGGGATGACCTGACGGTAGTTCGGGTAGTTGCCTTCGATCAGCTTGCTGACCAGCAGGGTATCGCCGACGCTGAAGGAAACCTGGCTGTCGCTGAGGCGGACGATGACATCACCGTTTTCGCCAAGGAGGCGCATCAGTTCCTGCACGGCCTTGGTCGGGATGATGACGTCGGTTTCGTGGGAAGCGGGAAATTCTAGGTCGTTCTCAACCATCGCGAGGCGGCGGCCGTCGGTGGCGACGAGGGTCATCTTTCCTTCGCGGAAGGAAGTGAAGATGCCGTTGAGGACGTAGCGGGTCTCGTCGGTGGAGATCGAGTAGGAGGTCTTGCGGAGACCGTCGCGCAGCATCACCTGCGGGATGCGGAATTCCTTGGCACCATCGAAGTCCGGGAGCGGCGGGAATTCATCCTGGCTGAGGCCGATGATCTTGAAGAACGAGGGGCCGCTGTGGATGGAGGCGACGTTTTTCGCATCGACGGAGATCTCGACCTCGCTGGCCGGGAGTTCGCGGACGATGTTGACGAGACGGCGGGCTGGGAGGGTGGTGGCGCCTTCCTTGTCGATCTGGGCCTCGACCGAGCCGGTGATGCCGACGTCAAGATCCGTGGTCGTGAACTGGATGCGGCCGTTGCGGGCGACGAGCAGGACGTTGGAAAGAATTGGAAGCGTGGTCCGGGTGCTGACAACGTGCTGGACCTTTTGCAGGCCGTCCAGGAGGGCTTCCTTGGAGATGCGGAACTTCATGATCGGGAAAGGCGATAGGCGGGTTGACGACACGTTTCCGGTTTCGCCAACCCTTGGCAAGCCTTCTGTGAACAAGGCACGGCATTCCCTGAGAATCCCTCCGACCCGCCCCGGTGAGGGCACCGCCGAGTGGCCTCAGCGGCGGAGCTGGGACTCGATCCGGGCGATCGCCTCCTTCATGGAAGGCTCCGCGCCGATCAGTTCGGTGATTTTCTTGCAGGCGTGGATCACGGTGCCGTGGTCGCGGCCGCCGAAGGCCTCGCCGATCTCCATGAGCGAGCCCTTGGTCAGGTTGCGGCTGAGGTACATGGCGACCTGACGGGGAAAGGCGATGCTCGCGGGGCGGCGGCGGCTGGTCATGTCGGCCAGGCGGACGTCGTAGTGCTCGGCCACGGCCTTCTGGATCGTGTCGATGGTGACCTGGCGGCTGGCTTCCTCACGAAGGAGGTCGCGCAGCAGGTGCTCGACCTTCTCCACGGTGACGCTTTCCCCGGCAAGCGAGGCGAAGGTGGCGACCCGCATCAGAGCGCCTTCAAGGCGGCGGACGTTGGTGCCGATACGCTCGGCGAGGAAACGCAGGATCGAGGGATCGACCTTCACCTTCCACTCCTCGGACTTCTTCCGGAGGATGGCCATGCGGGTCTCCATCTGCGGCGGCTGGAGCTCGACGGCGAGTCCACACTCGAAGCGCGAGACGAGGCGTGGCTCGAGGCTCTTGATCTCGCAAGCGGGACGGTCGCAGGTCAGGACGACCTGGTTGCGACCGTCGAGGAGGGTGTTGAAGGTGTGGAAAAACTCCTCCTGCGAGCGTTCCTTGCCGGCGAGAAACTGCACGTCATCGATCAGCATCACGTCGGCACTGCGGTAGCGGCGGCGGAACTTCTCGATGTCGCCCCGACGGACGGCGTCGATGAACTCGTTGGTGAACTTTTCGCAGGTCAGGTAAACGACGCGCGATCCCGGCTGGCGGCGGAGGATTTCCTGGCCGATCGCCTGCATCAGGTGGGTCTTGCCGAGGCCGGGTCCGCCGTGGATGAAGAGCGGGTTGTAGCCAACGCCGGTCTTCTTCGCGACGGCCTCGCAGGCGGCGTGGGCGAACTGGCTGTTGTTGCCGACGACGAAGCGCTCGAAGGTGAAGGACGAATTGAGTCCGGCGGCCTTGATGCGCTTTTCAAAGGCCCCTGGGTCATCTTTCCATGAACGGGGCGGCGGCATCTCGTCCTCGGTCGCCATCGCCTCATTCTCGGAAACCGGAATCTCATCGACGCCGACAGTGATCCGGACTTCATGAACGCCCTCGATGCGTGAGCAAATGGCACTGGTCAGCTCGGGCAGGTAGTTGGTCTCGATCCACACCTGATGGATCTCGCCCGGGACCCCGACCGTCACCACGCCATCCTCGCAGCCCATCAGACGTGCCGCACGGAACCAACGTTGAAAAGCGTCGCGGCTGACCATCGATTGAAGATCCCCACAAACCTGATCCCATTGCCCGATGGCGCTTTCCTCCATCGAAGGTTCGATTGTGGTCTCTTGAATCGCTGCCTCTGCCTCTCGTTCCATGGGTGATCTCGTGTCGGGTGTTTCGCGGGTTTGGCACGGTCCGGTCCCACTTCGAGTGGCGCCACCGGCGTGCGAAATAACGATGGTCCGATCAGGTCCTCCGTTGGAAAAAAAAAGTGCCGGCGTCTAACAGAGCGGTGCGCTTTGACACTTTCCACAAGCGTTCCACGGCCTGCTTTTTTAAAAACTTGACCCCGGTATTACTTCACCAACACGAACTATCGGCAGTCCCATTTGTGCCGGAATTTACGCATATCCTTGGAAACAAGGGCTGTGCACGGTGACAATTCCGTTTCACGAATGAGAACCTTTTTGTGCGGTGGGAAAGCACACGGAAATGGCCACAGTGACGAGGGTTCCGAGGGTCACGCGCCAAGGGAAGGAAAGCACGAAGGGCTCGGCGATTCCAACCGCTTTCTGGACATCCAAAGGATTGCTCAGGAACACGACCGCAAGAAAGCCGGAGACCATCCCGATGATGTTTCCGAGATCATTGCCACGGCGCTTGGTGAGGACCGCGACCAGAAACACGCCGAGCAGCGATCCGAAGGTGAATCCGAGAATGCCCAAGACCAAGGGGATGATCTTTGCCTTGGGGTCATGGGCCATGTACCAGGCAGTCGCCAGACCCACCACGATGATCAGGAATGCGAACACGACCGTGCTCCAGCGCAGAACCTTGACCTGGAGATCCTGGGACATCGAGTCCCCGCCCATCCGTGGAAAAACGAAGTCGCGGGCGAAGCTGGTGCCCAGCGCGTTGAGAGCCGTGCTGAGCGAGCCCATCGCAGTCGCCAACAAACCGGCAATCACCAGACCGCACATGCCGTGGGGCATCCGGGTGAGAATGAAATGAGGAAAGGCCTCGCGGCTCTCCGTCGGCAGGCTGGCGTCCGGAGTGATGCGGTAGTAGGCCGCAAGAAGAATGCCGATGAAGATGAACGAGGACACCACCGGCAGGTCGATGATGCCGGAAAGGATCGTGGCGAAAGCACTCTGTCGGCGGTTCTTCGCGGTCAGCATGCGTTGCACCGTATCCTGATCGATCCCATGGGTGGCCATCGTGACAAAGGTGGATCCGATCACCGCCGCCCAGATCGTGTACTCGGTGGTGAACACATTTCTCAACCAGGGCAGAACGCCGGGCTCGTCGGCAGGCTTCGCGAAATTGAAGAAAGCGGGCTGTTTCACCTGCTCCATCGCCGTTTTCCACCCTTCCGGAAGCTGGCCTAACAGATACCAGATCGTGAACCCGAGCGCCGCCACCAGGACTCCAACCTGAATGAAATCGGTCCAGATCACCGCGCGGATGCCGCCCACTGCCGTGTAGATGGCCGTTGCGATCGTGATTCCTGTGAGCGCCACGGCGAAGATCAGGAAGCGCTCGTTGCTGCTCACCGCGCCGCCTTTCCACAGTCCATATGCCAGCACGAGAATGATCGCCGAAACGTAAAGCCGCGTGCCCATCGCCAGCACCCGCGTTAGCAGGAAAGTCGCGGACGCCACCACCCGGGTCTTCGGCCCGAACCGGGTGCCGAGGTACTCATACAAGGAAACCACGCCGTGGCGGTAGAACACCGGGATGAAAATGTAGCTCACGATGATCCGGGCGATCACCGTCCCGATCGCGAACTGCGCGTAGGTCCAATTGTGATTGGAAAAGCCGGACTCGGGGGCACCGAGGAAGGTCGCCGCACTGATCTCCGCTGCCAGGATCGAGGCCAGTACGGCCCACCACGGCGTCTGCCGATCGCCGAGCGCAAAGCCCTCCACCGAGTCGCTTTTCGAGCGCTGCGACAGCCCGATCCCCATGATCAGGGCGAAATACGCCAGCAGCACCAGCCCATCGATCCAGTAACTTCCCATATGCGGATGCACTTAGCGGGCGATCCGCGTGCCGTCGATGCCGCAGTTGCCTGCCCGGACCGGATCGGCTAACGGATCTCCATGAAACAAGAACTCGTCACCCTGCTGCAACGTCGCCTCGACGTCATCGCCGACCACACCTGGCGGGATCGAGATCCAGCGGCCCACTTGCAGGCCCTGGCGGAGGTTTCCACCGACATCAGCGAGTGGACCAAGGAGCACCGGGCCGAGCTCGATCCACGGCTCCGCCATTTCCTCGCCAACGCCAGCTACGCCAAAGCCCTCGATTTCATCACCGCCGAAGACTGAGCGCCGCCAGCCAAGCATCTGCAAGGCTTGCAGCGTTTTCCAAAAACCTCACTTGTCCGCCATGCCGCCTCCCGGCTAATCTGCCGCAACAAGCGTTCCGTGACTTCCTCTTCCTCTGGCCTCCACCTCGTCGGCATCCTCCCAGCCCGCTGGGGGTCCTCCCGCTTCCCCGGAAAGCCCCTCCACGTCCTGGCCGGAAAAACGCTCATCCAACACGTTTGGGAACGCTGCCTCGGATGCTCGAAGCTCGATGACCTATTCGTCGCCACGGATGACGACCGCATCCGCGACGCCGTCCTTTCCTTCGGCGGGAAAGTCGTGATGACCTCCCCGGACCACCCGACCGGCACCGACCGTCTGGCCGAAGCCGTGAAGGCCATCCCTCAGGCCACTCACGTCATCAACATTCAGGGCGACGAACCGCTGATCGATCCCGCCCTGATCGATGACCTCGCCGCCGCGATGATCGCCGATCCCGAGCTGCCGATGGCCACCGCCGCCAACATCATCGACGACGAGTCCGCCATCGCCGACCCGAACGTGGTCAAGGTGGTTCTAACAGCCGACCGTCACGCCCTCTACTTTTCCCGCAGCCCGATCCCCTACCGTCGTGCCACACCCACCGGTCTCGTCGTTTATCGCCACAAGGGCCTTTACGGCTATCGTCGCGATTTCCTCGAACGCTTCGTCACCTGGCCGCCCTCGCTGTTAGAGCAGGCCGAGTCCCTCGAACAGCTCCGCGCCCTCGAGTACGGTGCCCGCATCAAGGTCCTCATCACCACCGACGACTCCATCGGCCTCGACACCCCGGAGCAAATTTCCCAAATCGAACAGCGACTCGCCGCTGAACACTTCAAACTGAAAACCAGCTAACTTCTTCATGAAATTCATCTTCGTCACCGGCGGCGTCGTTTCCTCACTCGGCAAAGGTCTTGCCGCAGCCTCCATCGGCACCCTGCTCGAACACCGCGGCCTGAAGGTGCTGATGCAGAAGTTCGACCCCTATCTCAACGTCGACCCAGGCACGATGTCGCCCTACCAGCACGGCGAGGTCTACGTCCTCGATGACGGCGCGGAGACCGACCTCGACCTCGGCCACTACGAACGCTTCACCTCCGGCGTCCTTTCCCGGATGAACAACCTGACCTCCGGTCAGGTCTTCGATTCGGTCATCAAGAAGGAACGCCGTGGCGAGTACCTCGGAAAGACCGTGCAGTTCATCCCGCACGTCACCGACGAAATCAAGGGCCGCATCCATCAGGTCGCGGCGGACAATCCCGACGTCAACGTCCTCATCACCGAGATCGGCGGCACCGTCGGCGACATGGAGGGACTGCTGTTCATCGAAGCCATCCGCCAGTTCTCGCTCGAAGTCGGGAAGGAAAACGTCTGCTTCATCCACGTCACCCTGCTCCCTTACATCAAGGCAGCCGGCGAGGCGAAAACCAAGCCGACCCAGCAGTCCGTCGCCAAGCTCCGCGAACTCGGCATCCAGCCGGACATTGTCATCTGCCGCACCGAGACCGATCTCGATGAGGACAACCGCAAGAAGATCGCGATGTTCTGCAACGTCGAGAAGAAGAACGTCGTCGCTTTCCGCGATGTCGATCACTCGATCTACGAGTGCCCGCTGGATTTGCGCCGCGACAAGATCGACCGCCTCGTCGTCGACAAGCTCGGCCTCGGTCACACACCGACTCCCGCACTTGAGGATTGGGAGCGTTTCGTGCAGCGCGTGATCCATCCGAAGAACAAGGTCACAATCGCCGTCGCCGGAAAATACATCGAACTCCAGGACGCCTACAAATCGATCTACGAGTCCCTCATTCACGCCGGTGCCCATCATGACACCAAGGTCCACATCATCCGCGTCGAGGCCGAGGCCATCGAGGAGCGCGGGGCGAAGGAGGTCATCGGCGAGGTCGACGGCATCCTCGTCCCCGGCGGCTTTGGCGACCGTGGCATCGAGGGCAAGATCCTCGCCGCCAAGTACGCCCGCGAAAACAACATTCCCTACTTCGGCATCTGCCTCGGCATGCAGATCGCGACCATCGAGTTCGCCCGCAACATCTGCGGTCTAACAGGGGCGAATTCCACCGAGTTTGAAAAGAACGCCAGGCATCCGGTGATCTGCCTTCAGGAAGAGCAGAAGGGCGTGGAGGACATGGGAGCCACGATGCGCCTCGGCTCCTGCGAGTCGATCCTCTTCGCCGGCACAAAGGCCTCCGATCTCTACAACAATGCCGACCGCATCCACGAGCGTCATCGTCATCGTTACGAGGTCAACTCCGACTACCAGGACCAGCTCCAGGAAGCCGGGCTCGTCAT
>JAIYDT010000498.1 GCA_027487355.1 Verrucomicrobiaceae bacterium | reverse complement strand
GTGTGTTCACGTCGCCTAACTTGCCCGAGGGTCTGATCATGCACAAACTCAAAACGTCGTTCTACGCGATTGCGTGGGGCGCGAATGCTGCTGGGCCGCTGCTTCCCGGCAACTGGTGAGCCTATTCCCGCCCCCTCCTCAAGACCCATGATCACCCATCAAAAGTCCTGAAGTCATTGATCCCCTCAACTCCCGATTCATGACTCAGTCTAAACCCATCCTTGCGCGAAGATATCCACGAGAGCACCCCCAGTCCCCCTACCAGAGAATCCCGCCCGATGTGTGCACGCTGCCCTCGATGGACCTTGTCAGGTCAACAGTTCCTGCCAAACTCCCGATTGAGGCCCGTGCTGGATATCAAATCCAGCAGATGCTACGAATAAAAACTGTTAGAAAAAACACCAATGACCTCGAAGCCATGGTATCCGGTGCCATTCAAGATCGGTCACACCTATCGAGCGACCGCCGATATCATGGGCCACTTCGACCGGATCTCGAAGGATGAGCGGTTGGTTTACCTGAGCACGGGATCGTCACACTACGATGGCTACATTGGATTCTTCTTCACGGATCCAAGCGGAGTGGACCGGAGGTGGGATATTCATGACGACAAGGACCCCGTCGAGGAGTCTCGCAAGGTTTTCGTTGAGCTGGATCCGGAGGGTGCGCTGTGAGTATTCGGTATCAGCCACGATGGAAGGAGATGTTTGATGGCTTCCTGGGCGACCACAGATTCACGATCGAGATTACCATGGGAGTGCTGCATGTGTACTTTCCCACGGAAGAGACGTGGGAGAGATCAGCCCCACCGTGGGCCCAAAGCATGTGGGCATGTGCGCGCGACAGTGCCATTCAGTGGGCCGACGACAACTCGATCCCCTTCGACATCGATCACGCTGCATGGGTCGAATTCGAAGAAAATCAAGAAGTTCAACAAGCCGGGGTCGGGCAGCAAAATCCTCCTTGATGGGGGATAGCCGGGGGCTATACTCACCCTCCGTGAGAACCACACTTCAGCGTTGGGGCAACAGCCAAGGGGTGCGCCTGCCAAAGTCGATCGTCGAATCCCTAGGGATGACCGTTGGCGCGCCGGTGATTGTGGAGATTTCCGAAGATCATTCGCAGATTACGATCACTCCGGCCACGGAATCGCGACCGGTCCGGGGGCGGCATCGGATTGAAGATCTGATTGCGGCGAGTTCTCCAAGTGCATTTGCAGGTGAGCATGATTGGGGAAAGGTCAGTGGGAAGGAGGCTTGGTGATGCGCGGCGGCATCCCATCGCAAGGTGATTTCGTGACGATCACATTTGATCCCCAAGCCGGCCATGAGCAGAAGGGAAGGCGCCCGGCCTTGGTGGTCAGCGTAACCGCCTTCAATCGTGCGACCGGACTTGCCCTCTGTTGCCCGATCACAAACACGGATCGGAGGACGCCCTTTCATGTGGCCGTGCCAACCGAATCCGGCCTGACCGGTTTCGTCATGTGCGAGCAGATGAAGTCCGTTGATTTTCGAGCAATAGCACTGAAACGAATCGGACCTGCTCCAAAGGAATTCTTTGAGGAGGTGCTCTCTGTGATCGACGCGTGCATCTATCCCAAGACCGAACAATGAGTGGCAACCTGTGGTCACGTCCTAACTTGAATTCGGGCTTCCATCCCTGCCGTGGATGAGCTGTGAGTTGGTTGATTGAACGAAGATGAACCCAAAACTCCACCGGCGATCCTATCTGATTGGCACCCTGATGGGAGTGGGCCTTGGGATCGGCGTGGGATACCTGTGCGCCGTTCTTCAGGGTGTCCATCGACTCGGAACCGATAACGAAAGCGAAGTCGCTCTGGGAATCGCCGCGATGCGCAAGCTCGATGCAAACGACACGGCCGGTGCCCAGCAGGTTCTGCAATGGGTTGTTGCGGACCGTTACCTCAACCAGATTGAGGAAGAAGAGCCTTTGTGGTTCCAGGCAGCTTATCGGAACTCAAGGTCGGTGGAGCAGGTCGAGAAGGCGGCCAAGGATCTTCCCGGCCTGGCGAAAGCCATCGAGGAACGAAGGACGAGCAGGAGCAGCCGACAAGCCGCGAGCGCCAAGCCCCATTAGGGCGGGTTGACATGAAAGCGCGAGGGCTGACCCCAACACATTAACCAAATTACCTTATGAGTTCAGAATTCGAAGTCAGGCGAAGTCCGAGATGTGGGTCTGTAATGCGTATTCGGCTAAGTGATGGCTATTATTATTACGTATGTCAAGTAACGCTATCCACTCTTTGGCTTTACAAGTTTCGAACAATTGATCCTGCTAGAGGTGCTGATTTTTTTGATCGTTCAAATTGGAGGTGGGGTCTGCGAGTGTTGCTCTTGAGTGCTGATTTTGTCAATTGTGGCTTGCTTAAGCTGGAAGGGCCGGGGTTTTCCTACTGCCCAGTCTTTTACGATGTCATTTCTCAGGAGGAGGCTGAGCGGCGGGGTTACCGATACAATACCGTTGTGCCTAAATCTTGGGATACGTTTGAGACGCGCGAGGTAACACCTGAAGAGATTTATGAAATGGGCTATGGTCTAGAGCGGTGGATGGGTGAGAACTACGAGGAAATCATTTCCCATTACATTCCCCAGATGGATATTCGTGAGGTGCCGAACAAGTTCCTTGATAAGCGCGCTCCGTCTTCGCTCATCAAGGCAGCTAGGACGCCCTCTGTAGTAGTTATCCAGGTTATGATGCGAGAGGCGGATCTCGATACGGACGCGCCTGAGCTAGACATCGAGGAGCCCCTTCAGGATGCCGTGGAGGAGGCGGAGTGCGGCTCCGTTGTCTCCAGTGGCACCCTGCCAGGTGGCTTGTTCTCCATCGATATTGAAACCTCCACCACCAGTCGGGTTAAGTGCCTAAAGGTGATCGAGCGCACTCTCAAAAAGTTAGGTTGCTCAGCATCCACTGCGATCGTGGTGAATGAGGAGTAAGTGAGAGCTCCGCCGAGGTCCCGTGAAATGGTACCAGTCCCGAAAGTCCAGGATTTGGTTGACCGACGAATCGTGTAGCTCAGTTCGTATATCGTCACATGAAAGGTGAATGGGTTCAGTCAGCGCCTTCCGGTTCATGCCATTTGTGGCGGAGAAACAGGCTCCATCTCGGTCGGCAAACCTCCCCTCCAGGATTGGTCTTGAAGCCAGGATGCCCACTCTGTCTAGCAGCGATGCATCCAAGCAGGCCCAGCCTGAATGCGTCCGACGTCGGCTCCCGCCTGCGGGGCTGCCATCGCCCTGACTCAAGATGATCTCGGATCTCGGATCTCGGATTGGAGGCGCAGTGGCGCAGGCCCTTGGCCCTTGGAACTTGGCCCTTGGCCCTTGGCCCTTGGAACTTGGAACTTGGAACTTGGAACTTGGAGCGGTGGGGTGGTCCTCTGCGGTTCGTCGAGGAGGAGACCGTTGGATTGGGACGGACTGGAGCAGGATGCTGCTGCGACGAAGGCCCTTGAAATCTTGACGCTTCCGGCAGCCGTCTCCAGCTTGCTGCATCCCGACCGTTGATGGTCGCCACTCCTTCCCGTCGTGATCCCGCGCGATATCTATGTGACCTGGAAAAGCAAGGACCTCAGCGGGTCCCCGGCGTGGATGCAGCGCTATTTGGCGGGATGGCAGTCGATGAATCCAGGCTACACCTTTCATTTGTGCGACGATGCCGACTGCGAGGCGTTGTTTCATGGGGTGCGCGACGAGGTGCTGGCGGAACTCGGGATTGATGTGCTGGACCTCTATCACCGGTTGGAGAAGCAGGTGGAGAAGACGGACCTATGGCGCTACCTGGTGATTTACACGAAGGGCGGTCTCTACACCGATGCGGACACGGCCTGCCTGGTGCCCTGTGAAAAATGGATTCTGCCGACAGATCGGGCGATTGCCGGGTTCGAGCGATTCAAGTGCGAGCATCCGACGCAGTACTGCCAGTGGACCTTCGCGGCGGAGCCGAAGCATCCTTTTCTCGGGCTGGTGCTGCGGCGGGTGGCGGAGTCGATCAAGTCGGTGCAAGGCGATGACCGGATGGCGACGCTTTCGCGCACCGGGCCGATTGTTTTCACGAATGCGCTGATCGAATTCGTGGAGGCCGGGGGGCATCGCTTCAAGGAGGTGATGAACCAGGACCGTGTGGTCTCAGACGGGCTGCATCTGCGGCCGAAGATCGCGTTTTCCGGGGGGCTGGTGTATCACCGTTTCGCCGGGACATGGAAGCACTGGTGGCACCGTCCGGGTTGGTTCTGGCGCTTGAGAAACGCGGGCCGCGACACGCCGAAGAAGGGCTGATCGGGGCGCGGAAGGTTTCGTCACTGCGGGTAGTCGATGCCGCCCCAGCCGACCTTCGTGGTTTTCCTGGCATCCCACAGCACGGCCAGTCCGGTGAGGATGGCGGCGGGTTCGTAGATCAGGGCGAAAGGCAGCAGGTCGGCGCGTCGGCTGCGGATCAGCCAAACTGCGACAAAGGCCGCGCCGGTGAGGTGGCGGGCGAGGAAGGCGAGGCCGAGGAGCAGTGGGGAAAATGGCGTGGCGAGGAGCAGCCCCAGCCACAGAAGCATCCAGAGGCCGAGGGTGATTGACAGCACGGAGACCCCGCCGGAGCCGATGCGATGGGCGCGGCGAATGAACTCCCCGGCGCTGCCGCAGGCCCGCACGGCCACGGCCGGGTGGACCTGGAAGGCGAGGCGGGCTCCGTGTCGATGCAGGGCGCGGGCGAAGGAAAGGTCCTCGGTGAGGGCGAAGCCGATGGCCT
>JAIYDT010000112.1 GCA_027487355.1 Verrucomicrobiaceae bacterium | reverse complement strand
TTCATCCGCCCACTCCCCCCGGCCCGCCAGCAACTCAAGCGCTTTCAAACGCGCACGGTAGTCATCATCCCCGAGCGCGAGCTGGCGGAGCAGTTCGCGGGTCGCTTCATCTGCCCACTCCCCCCGGCCCGCCAGCAACTCAAGCGCTTTTGAACGTGGCGCGTAGTTCTCATCCCCGAGCGCGCGCTGGCGGAGCAGTTCGCGGGTCGCTTCGTCCGCCCACTCCTCACGGCCCGCCAGCAACTCAAGCGCTTTCAAACGCGCACGGTAGTCATCATCCCCGAGCGCGCGCTGGCGGAGCAGTTCGCGGGTGGCTTCATCCGCCCACTCCTGTTTGTTTGCCAGTGAGTACATCGCATTGCAGCGCACCGTCCAGTCCACATGATTTGTAATGTTTACCTCAAGTCGAGGGCGGTTTGGTCGAATTAAATTTTCAAACTGCGGGATAAAGATAGCACGATCTGGTTCCGCATTGCCAAAAGACTTCGGTATTATCTGATCGAGTCGGCTTCTTCCCGGCCACCGCTCGCCAATTTCCGCCACGGCGTCAAGAAACTCAGACATCATGAACGGGTGCTCTGTTGACATAACTCTTGCCTCGATCAAGAACCGGACGCACTCCTCCAATACAAAGATTCCCATGCTTTCCATCTTTGACAGCCCACGAAGTTCCCCCATGCAGCGGATTCCCAGAACAAGATGGTTTGGCTGATTAGTCACATCCAATTCATCTGTCGATATCGGCTTGAAAGTTAACAGCGTCCGGATCAGTCCATCGGCCCATTCCTCGCCGACGGCACCGCAGATGAGCCGCAGCACCTCCGCCCACTCGGGCTCGTTGCCGTGTTTTTGAAAAACCGCAGTAAGATGCCCGATGGTGAAATCCGGAGTCTGCTGGAAGCGGCGGACGTATTCCGTGGCAGTGAGATACTCCATGAAGGTGCGATGGAGAAAGCCATAAAGCTTGGGCCCGCGAGGGCAGAGTAGGTAGTTCCGCTCCCAAAGTCCGTCGGTCATCTGCCGGGCCGCCAATTTCGCGGCGATCTTGGGCAATTCATGCTCCTTTCGGAACCAGGATTCGACCACATCGAGTAACTCTTTTTCCCCGATGAAGTTGCCGCGCAGACCGGCCTTGCTCTGCTGCATGTGGTAGGCGATGCGGCGCAGGAGATCCTTTTTGTCATCGATATCAAGGAACTCGATCCCCACGATTTCGAGGTGTCGGTTGACATCCCATTGATGCGCCAGGACGTCGATGCAATGCTCGTAAAAGCGGGCGCGCTCACGAGGAAGTTCTTTTTCCCGGCCAATGAGACACATGATGGTGAGCAATAGGGGATTGCCTGCCAGCCAGCGCACGGACGCGGAGCGCTGGATGGCACCGAGGACCCGCTCGATGCGGGCGTTGCCGTCCAACTGAGATTTTGGAAAGACACGTCCAAACCATGCGCGGACAAAACGTTCCTTTTGTTCCGCATCCAGATCCTGCAGCCGGTAGTGGGTGAATCCGGCCGGACGAAGGATCCCGTCATGGTAGCCATGCGGCCGGGAGGTGACGATGATGGATGCCCGCGGATACGTTTCCGCGAAGCCGGCGATCTGTTTCATCACGGTCTCGCGGTCCCGCTTGTCGAAGACTTCATCAAGACCATCGAACATGACAAGCGAGCGACCGTTGGTGAGGCGGTCATGGAGCCATTGAGCATTGAGGCCCCAGCCCTGTGACTCGCCAAGGTGATTCACGTAGTCGAGGAAGCAATCCACTCCGTCATTGTCGCGGCAGGTGAAGTAGTAGTCCCGCAGCTCGATCAAGAGCGGGAAATGCTCGAACTCGCCGATGAAGCCGCGCGTCCACCTCATCGGCTGCCCTGGATCTTCCGGGTCTTCGGGTGGCTGAAGAATCCCGAGCAGAAGGTAGCGGAGAAGGATGGATTTCCCTGCTCCTGGTTCTCCGGTGATGACATGAAGCCGTTCGTGTTTGGTGTAGCCCTTTGTCGAAAGCACCTCCAATGGAGCGATGGCCATCAACACGGGTTTTGCCGCCTGCTCCGTGTAGGTCGTGCGCTGGAACATCAAGCGCTCCGCTACTTCCTTACCTTCACCGTCTTCAAGGAGGGCTATGAGTTCTTCTTCTTCGTCTGCCTTGTTATTGCGCTCGCGGATGAGCTTTTCGAACTCATCTTTGGTGATTTCCACGGCAGGCGGGTTTTCGCGCACATGCTGCGGTTCGAAAATGTCAGTGACGATGAGGACGCCTGGATCCTCAGCATAAGCGGGTGCGACATTGGCCAACTCTACCTGCGCATATTTCGCCAGCATGACGCGCACATACTGGTCCTGGTGCACCGCGATCTGGACTCCCAGCAGCTGCTGCTGGAGCTGTGCGATGCGGTCAATGGTTTCAGCGACAAGGATTTCCCGTAGTTGCGGTGTGATGAAGGCCTTTGCCTTGGCCTCTTTACGGAAGTTGAGTGCAAACATCGGCCAAACCGCAGAACCGGGTAGTGGTAGCGTCCATTTCGTATGCGCCCATTGTGTTTCGAGCGCGACGGGATTGGGTTTCTGTGGATTGCTCAGATCTGAAATGGATTCCCAAAGAATGTCGGCCACTCCCTCGTCCTCAAGAAACACCAGAACCTCGGTCCGGTGGCGGCGCATTTCATCATCTTCCATGCCGGTGAGGCGAAGCACGTTGGACAGTGCGTCAAGCGCAGCCGAGAAACCATGCGCCATCGCGTCGGAATAGGCGAGTTCGAGCGCTTCGCGTTGCTGCTTTCCAAGCTTCTTCTCGATCTCAGTAAAGAAACTTTCGAAACGCTTACCGACGTATGATTTGGCTGCGTCGCCGATTAGTTTGAGGGCCTCGTTACCCAAAAAAATGACACCTGAAGCGATAGCGGTAGGCAGGAGGGGCATGTTCTAGAAAGCTATGCGTCCGCGTTTGGGAGGAAAGCAAAATAAATGGGGTCAAAATTAGGGGTGGAGCGTGGGGAACCACTCGGCTCCGCGCTCCACCCCTCCCTCTTCCTGTCGGAAAATCCTATCGGACTCAGGCGTCGAGCCTGAGGGCCGCTTTCTGGGCGGCGGTCTTCGCTTCGAGCTTGCCGACGTCGTCCGCGCTGGTGAGGCGCATGCCGACCGGCTTCGAAACACCGAACTCTTCCATGGTCACACCATACATCACGTCGGCGCGGGCCATGGTCCGCTTCGAGTGGGTGACGATGATGAACTGGCTGTGGTCGATGAAGCGGTCCAGCACCTTGACGAAGCGGTTGATGTTCGACTCGTCGAG
>JAIYDT010000475.1 GCA_027487355.1 Verrucomicrobiaceae bacterium | reverse complement strand
AATCTCGATGATTAGACTGACTCCAGGCGAGAGAGACATGCGATTGGAAAGCGTTGCCACGAGTCACATGTCCCCGCTCTTCTGTCCTAAATGGACAACATGCGATAGCCAGGGGTGAAACCTCTGGTCATCACCGAAACTCTGTTAAGCCCTGAAAGGGCGACACAGGGTCGGCATCACCCGCGAGCCTCATCGCGCCCATTCAGGGCGCATACACAATGTCTCATCAAACTCAGGGCCTTGCCCATGGGCTATTTCATGGTACCCCCTTGGGGCTGACGATCACTTGTTTACCAGTGAAATTCTTTAGGAGCGCTCAGTATCCTATGGATGGCCCCGGCCATCCATGCTGCCATTGCAAGGTTCAGGACAACGGCCACGATTCGTAAAGCTCCCCGCTTGGTAATGAAGAGAATGGAGAAGAGAATGGCCGACACCAGATTCACGAGAATTCCAAGTCCAGCCACAGCGGACAACAGGATCGGCCACACCAGGGTGGACGTGCCCTCCCCTGGACCGGGCATCAACCATCCAACAATCACCGAGATGACGATGCCCACGATTGTGAAACAAAAACCAAGACCATCCGTGAACCCCGCACGCTTTCCAAGGCGACCTGCCGGCATGGGCGGCGGGGCGAGAGGATTGGCACTCATGTTATGTTTGATTAATTCCTTTGAGTCACTTGTCCCCGCTCTTCTTCGGGGCCAGGGCGGTGCGTTCGATGAACTCGATGATCATGCCGGCGACGTCCTTGCCGGAGCATTGTTCGATGCCTTCGAGGCCGGGTGAGGAGTTCACCTCCATCACCACCGGTCCGTGGTTGGATCGCAGCAGGTCCACACCCGCCACGTTGAGGCCCATCGCCTTCGCGGCGCGACAAGCCACGGCGCGCTCCTCCGGGGAAATCTTGACCTTTTCGGCGCTGCCGCCGCGATGGAGGTTCGAGCGGAACTCGCCTTCCTCGGCCTGACGTTTCATCGCGGCGATGACCTTGCCACCGACCACGATGCAACGGATGTCCGCGCCCTTGGCTTCCTGGATGAACTCCTGCACGAGGATGTTCATGTTGCCGGCCTTGAAGGCCTCGATCACCGACTGCGCGGCGTTCTTGGTTTCCGCGAGGACCACGCCAGCTCCCTGGGTGCCTTCGAGGAGCTTGATGACGAGGGGCGCGCCGCCGCACATCTTGATGAGTTCGCTGGTGGCGTCGGTGTGGTGGGCGAAGGCGGTGACGGGCAGGCCCACGCCTTTTTTCGCGAGGAGCTGCATCGAGCGCAGCTTGTCGCGCGAGCGGGCGATGCCGACGGAATCGTTGACCGTGAAGACATTCATCATCTCGAACTGCCGCACCACGGCGTTGCCGTAGAAGGTGTGGCTGGCGGCGATGCGCGGGATCACGGCGTCGGCGGTGAGCTCCTCGCCATCGACGTAGATCCTCGGCTTCCGCGAGGTGATGTTCATGTAGCAGCGGAGATAATCGACCACGCGGACCTCATGGCCACGGGACTCGGCGGCACGGACGAGGGCGTCGGTGCTGTAGAGCTTCGCATTGCGGGAAAGGATGATGATTTTCATGTCGGACGGGTTCCCGGAACGAAGTGTTCAAGATCGCGCACGCCTCCCAACAAATGCGAGCCCTGCGGGTCAATGAGAAAAAATCCGGACAGCGCCCGGCGACCGAGCAGCATCGGACATCGCATCACGCCGCGATTGGCCAGACTGAGGCGGATGCGGAGGTTGAAGCCCCCGGCCAGCACGGCCTCCGTTTCGATGAAAATCCTTCTGCGGGCGATGCCGGACGAGCTGCGGACCTTCAGCGAACCCACCACCGGAGCCTCACAGGAAATACGGTCTCCGTAGTGGTTGATGGTGACGAAAGAGACACGCTTCTTGTCCTCGGAAAGCACGACTTCCTCGGCATGCAGACTGGACGAACGCGCCCCGCTGTCGGTCTTCGCGTTGAGCGGGGAAATGCCAAGCTCAGGGAGGCCGACCCATTCACGGCGACCGATCAACAGTCGCGGCATGCCGGTCTGTTTCCATGGCAATCCCAGTTCGCGGGCAAGATCGCCCGATGCGGTTTCCACCGACTGCGGCACCGCCTTGAACGTGCGCGGGGCCCGTTTCATGGTGAGTTCTCCAACAAGCTCGCCGCCATTGCCCGGGCCTGCTCCCCGCCGCCGCCGAGCATGCGGACAAGTTCCTTGATGCGGGCTTCGCCGGTCACCGGATAGAGTCGCGAGCGGGTGCGTCCACCGACGACTTCCTTTTCGACGACGAAGTGATGCGCCGCCGTCGCCGCGACCTGGGGAAAGTGGGTGATCGAGACGACCTGATGCCGTGATCCAAGTGCCGCCATCTTGCGGCCAACCGCGACCGCGACCTCGCCGCCGACGTTGGCGTCGATCTCGTCGAAGACCATCAGCGGCGTGGCATCCTGATCGGCCAGCGCGCTCTTTACGGCGAGCATCACGCGGCTGATCTCACCACTCGATGCGATCTGTCGGAGCGGCAAAAGCGGCTCACCGGGATTCGGGCCGAACTGGAATTCGACGCCTTCAAAGCCATGCGGGCCGGGCTCGCTGGAGGAAACGAGGGGCACCTCGAAGGAGGATTGCTTGAAACCGAGATCCTTGAGCTGGCCAGCGATCTCCTTGGCCAACTTCGGCGCGGCTTTCTTGCGGGCGGTGCTGAGGGACTTTCCGGCGGCATCGAGTTTCGCCCGACATTCGGCCAGCTCGGCGGAAAGTTTTTCGAGCTTCTCGCCGCGGTTCTCGATGGTGTCGAGCCGGGTCGCGGCGGCATCGCGACGGGCGATGATGTCAACGAGCGTCGGGCCATACTTGCGCTTCAGGCTTTCGATGAGGTTGACGCGTTCCTCAAGCGTAGCGGCCTCCTTGGGATCGATTTCAAGCTCCTCGCCATACTCGACGAGCGAGCGCTCCAGCTCCTGGAGTTCAAGCACGGCGGTCTCGAGTCCGGCGACACGTTCGGCCACGGAGGGATCGAGTTTCTCCAGCTCGCGAACGAGGCGCTGCACTTCTGTTAGACGCTCCAGAATGCCGTCGTCGTTGGAGAGGGCGGTGACGGCCGCGCCGGAGGCCTCGAGCAGTCGGGTGGCGTTGCTGGCGCGACGCCAACGGTCTTCGAGGTCGCTTTCCTCGCCGGGTTTGAGGTTGGCGGCATCGATCTCGACGAGCTGGTAGCGGAGGAGTTCGAGTTCCTGCTCGCTGGCGTTCTCGGCGCGCTGGAGGTCCTCGAGTTCCTGCATTTTCCCGCGCCAGGTGCGCCAGGCCTCGCGCCAGGTGGCGACGGCGGCTTCGGAACCCGCGTAGGCGTCGAGCATCGCGAGCTGGCGTTCGGTGGAAAGCAGCGACTGGTGGTCGTGCGGGCCGTGGAGATCGACGAGGTGCTCGCCGATTCGCTTCAACAAGGCCAGCGTCACAGGAGAATCGTTCACGAACTGGCGGTTCGCGCTTTGGCCGACCATGCGACGCACGATCAGGTCGCCGCCATCGCAGGGAGTCAGTCCGCCTTCCTCGAGGATCGCATTGATGGCGGAGGGGTCCTTCAGATCGAAGACCGCCTCGACGGTGCAGGTTTCCTCGCCGGTGCGGATGAGGGATTTTTCGGCGCGTTCGCCGAGGACCAGCTTGAGGGCTCCGACGATGACCGACTTGCCCGCACCGGTTTCGCCGGTGACGCCGACGAGACCGGAGCCGAGTTCCCAGACGAGTTCATCGACGAGGGCCAGATTGCGGATTTTCAGGAGGGTGAGCATGCGGATGGGAAAGCGCGGTCATGATGGCAAGGACGCGGCGGGAATCAACCTCTCGCGCGGACTTGACGCGAATCGTTGCAGGCTCATGGTTTTGGCCATGAAATGGCTGATTCTGGTGTGTGCTTTGATGGTTCCGGGCCTTTCCCCGGCAGCCGATCCGGCGGGAAGTGCCTGGATGGGGGCGCTGGAGGGAAACTGGCCGATCCAGCACCTTTCCATCCCCGGCAGTCATGACTCCGGAGCCCTGCTCGAACCGCTTTCCGGCACGGCGAAGTGCCAGAGCCTGACGATCGCCGAGCAGCTCGCGGTGGGGGTGCGCTTTCTCGACATCCGCTGTCGCCACGTCGGTGACACTTTTGTCATCCATCACGGGCCGATCGATCAGAAGCTGACTTATCAAAGCGCGCTCGAAACGGTGACCGCGTTTCTCAAGGCGAATCCGCGCGAGTGCGTGATCCTTTCGGTGAAGGAGGAGTATCAGGCGGAGAAGAACACCCGCAGCTTCGAGCAGACCTTTGACACTTATGTCGCCAAGGACCCGGAACGCTGGTGGTTGAAGGCCGAGCTGCCGAGGCTCGATCAGGTGCGGGGGAAGATGGTCTTGTTCCGAAGGTTCTCCTCCACTTCACAAACCAAGGGCATCGATGCCTCAAGCTGGCAGGACAACAAGACCTTCAACAGCGGACTGCTGCGCGTTCAGGATGTTTATGGCGCGCCGGGTGCGGAGATCAAATGGTGGTACGTTGAGGCCTTCCTCAAGGAGGCACGGGAAGGCGAACCGAATCCCAACACCCTGTTCGTCAATTTCACCAGTGCAACCAGCGCCACGATGGGCATCCCCAACATCCCCTCGATCTCGACGCCGATGAACCACAGGATCACGAACTATTTCATGAACCAGCCCAAGGCCCGCTATGGCATCCTCGTCATGGACTTCGTAAACGAGGGTCGCTGCCGCCTGATCTACGAGACGAATCTGAGGAAGCCCTGAAGAGGCCTACTGAGAACCGATTCTCCATGGTGATGGCCCGCCCTTCCTCACCACAGAGGCGCGGAGCGAACACTGAGGATCGCTGAGTGTTGATGAATTCTTGTCTCCGTGACCTCACTTTGACTCTGCGACTCTGTGGGGATTCCGCCGGTATTTCCGGATGATGTGAGTTTTCAAACGACTGCCAAGGAGACCGCCGTCCAGTCGCGCATTGGCTCGACTTTGCCCGGAAGTTGGTGAATGGGTAGAGCCCATGGAAGATCATCCGGACGTCAAGAAACCCAGCGCCGGTTCACGGCATCATTTCCGTTTCCACCAGCCTCACGTCCATCTGGCACCGGTGTTTGGAAGCGATTGGTTCGCACTGAAAGCGGAGGCCTTCGCGAGGTTCTTCGGAACTCCCGTGTTCCTTATCAGCCAAACTGTGTTCGTCGCCATCTGGATCATTCTGAACTCGATGGGGGTGTTTCAATTCGACGTCTATCCCTTCATCCTGCTGAACTTGGCCTTCAGCCTTCAGGCTGCCTATGCCGCGCCGCTGATCCTGCTGGCCCAGACGCGTCAGGCGGATCGCGACAAGGCCCAGACCGAAGCCGATGCGCAGCATCGCGAGGCTTTGGCGATGGCCAGCCAGCAGCGCGAGGAACTGGCCGCCCAGCAGACCGCCAATCTCCTGGTGCTGATGAAACAGAACACCGAGCTGACCGAGATCACCAAGTCCATGAGCGAACGGATCCAGACGCTCACCGAGGAGCTGCACCGGCATATTCTGGCAGGGAAGTGATTGAAGGCGGATCGACGACGTCTGGGATCGGCGGTTCTTACGACGTGGCAATGAGATGATAAGCCGCGTGACCACCGGGAACGAGCGAGGCCTCGATGCCGGCATCGAAGGTCGCGAAACGTCCACCGCGCTTCACCGCGAGGGCGAGGAGATAGACGTCAGTGAGATCATCCGAGATCGGAAGACGGGGAAAGTCACTTGCTGACATTAGGCTGAGGTGGTCCTGCCAAAACTGGTGTCCCGGACTTGCAAGAAGCCCAGAAAGGATCGAGCGGGCGGCTTGAGGAGTTCCCGGACCGCCCGGATATCGACGGCTTCCCATGATGCGCAGGAACCCATTTTCAACCAAGGGACATGTGGCCCATCCGTTGCGGGCCAGGCTTGCGCTGAAAAAGCCACGAGCTGCCGCCGCGTGGGGATGGGCAGGATCGCACAGGGCAATGAGGACATTGACATCCAGAAGATGAATCATGCTCTGCGGGGATGGATGGCTCGTTGAAGTTCCTCGTCGTCGAGATCGTCCTGGATGGCCTTGATCATCTCCAAGGAAATGGTCTCACCGGGTTTGCGCTTGAGCACCAGAAAGCCCAGCGGACCAACTTCAAGTTTTTCCGGATCCGGGTTTTCCATCTCGGTAGCAGGCCGAATCTCGCGACGCAGCGCGCTTTCCACAATCGCCTTGAGGGTCGTCTTGCGCCGGACAGCAAGCGTCTTCGCTTCCATCAAAAGATCATCGTCCAGATCAAGTGTGGTTTTCATATGGGTGACAGTATGGTTCTACGGCCATCAGTCAAGTGTGCCCGGTGTGCCAAGGCCAGTTCGAAGCCATCTCAACCCTGCTTGGGCAGCAAGTCCTCCACCAACTCGCAGGTCTGCCGCATCCATTTCTCCGGCTCGAAGCTTTTCGCGAGGTCCTGGGCGCGATCCCGAAACTCCCGCCCGTCTAACAGCTCATCGAGGACCGCCGCGATCCGCTTGTCCTGGAACTTCGCGGGCGGCAAGCCGAGTCCGACTCCGAGATCACGAATCCGGCTGAGGGTTTCATGCTGGTCGTGCGCCATCGGCTGGATCAGATGGGGGATCCCGGCCTGAAGCGCCTGTGAGCAGGTGCCGATTCCCCCATGATACACGATGGCAGCCGCGCGGGGAAGGACCTGACTGAAAGGGATGTAAGAGAAATGGCGAACGTTTTCAGGGAGGTGGTCCGGCACGGTTTCCTTGAAGGGAGTGAGAAGAATGCCTCGCCGTCCGGATCGCGAGAGGGCCTTCACCGCCTCGCGGAAAAAGGCATGGCCGTGGGCCATCGCGCTGCCCGGCGTGAAGATCACCGGAGGTTCCCCTGAGGAAAGGAAGGCCTCCACTTCGGCGGGCACCTCACGAAGTCCGGCTTCGTCGAAGAGCGGAAAGCCGGTCAGCCGGGTCTGCGTCGGCCAGTCCGGCTGCGGAGCCGCGAACCAGTCGGGAAACAAGCCGATCACCCGGTCCGGCGAGTGCCAGCCGCGGCGCATCAGATTGCGGATCGGCGGCAGTCCGTGGATCTGGCGAAAGCGATTGAGCTCAGGGGCCACAAAGCGATCGATGATCCGGGCCGCGATCGTCCACTGAAAGGCCTTGAGAAATCTCGGCGCCCCCTGCCCGAACAGCATGCCATGCACCACCGGCTGCCGATGCACGCTCACAAAGAGCGCAGGCGAAAGATGGACACTCGCAAACGGAATGCCCAGCAGCTCCCGCACGTTCAGCCCGCCGAAGGCCAGCGAACTGCCCAGCAGCACGGTCTTTCCTGGAACATGCAGCTCGCGGGCGATGTCGAGGATCGGCTGGAAGGTCGGGGAGGTCGCCTTCTTCAGAACCACCCAAGGCCCCTTGCGCGGATGCCACAGATCCGCATCGGCCTGGAGTCGCTGGAAATCCTCCGTCGTCCCGAGAGGATGAAAGCCGAGCCCGGATTTCCTCACCGCCTGCTCGAAATACGGGCTGGTGATCAGGATCACCTCATGGCCACGCGACTGCATCGCCGAGCCAATCCCGAGAAACGGGTGGACATCTCCGGCACTGCCGATGGCGATGATCAGGACTCGCATGTGCGCGAGAAACTGTCTCGAATCGCCGGATTCGCAAGAGCTCATCGTTGCGGATGCCCTCCCGCTGTGGCAGCCTCACCCGCGACTCCATGGCGGCTGACTTTTCCCTCACCTTTCTCGGCACCGGCACCTCGACCGGCGTGCCGGTGATCGGCTGTGATTGCGACACCTGCCTGTCGGAAGATCCGCGCAACAACCGAACCCGCTCCTCGATCCTGCTGCGCACGACGGAGGTCACCCTGCTGATCGACTCCGGACCGGACCTCCGCCAACAGGCCCTGCGTGAAAATCTCCGCGCCATCGACGCCGTGCTTTACACCCACGGACACCTCGACCACGTCACGGGCTTCGATGACCTGCGGGCCTTCTGCTGGCATCGCGAATCCCCTCTTCCCATGCATGCCACCACCGACTGCATGCGGATCCTGAAAGGGATGTTCGGCTGGGCCTTCGAGGAGGGAAACACCCATCGCGGCTACGTCAAACCGGACCCACGGATCATTGACGGGCCGTATTCGTTCGGCGAGCTGCTCGTCACTCCGCTGCCGGTCGAGCATGCCTCGGTGGAAACGATCGGCTTCCTGTTCGAACATCCCGCCTGCCGCTCGGTCGCCTACATTCCGGACGTGAAGCGCATTCCAGAGCCGACGCTCGGGCTGATCCGAGGCGTGGACATCCTCATCGTCGATTCGCTCGGCCCGTTCCAGCATCCGACGCATTTCTCCAACGAGGAGGCTCTGGCCGCCATCGAAGCCTCGGGGGCGAAATCAGCGTGGCTCACCCACCTCGCCCACAAGAACGAGCATGCGGAGCTCGATGCCTCGCTCCCGGATCACGTCCGCACCGCCCACGACGGCCTGAAGTTGAATCTGGGTGTTCTTGCATGATCCGTTCACTTGGGCATGTTTGGCCCATGAGACTGTTTCTTTTCCTGCTGGCCGCTGCCCCAGCCTTTGCTGCGGACCCTGATCCGGCCTCGGTCGCCATTCTTTTCAATCGCGCGATCCCCGAGTCCGCCAAGCTCGCCGAGACCTATCGTGCGGCGAGAAACATCCCCGCCGGAAACCTGGTCGGTCTCGATCTGCCGCAGGCCGATGACATTGACCGGGCCGACTACGATTCGAAGATCCTCGCCCCCCTGCGCCAGGAGTTTGAAACCCGCGCCTGGTGGAAGCTCGGAAAAAACCAGGAAGGACTCATCCTGCCGGCCGAAAACAAGATCCGCTTCCTCGCCATCATGCGTGGCGTGCCGTTGAGGATCCGCAATGGCCCGGGGCTGCCAAAGACCCCGAATCTGCCCAAGGAATTCGCCGGACACAACGAGGCCTCGGTCGATTCGGAACTCGCCGCCTTCGGCATTCAGGGACTGCCGCTCGATGGCCCGGTGAACAATGCCTATTTCAAAAGCGAGAAGTCGATCACCGAGGTCAACATGCCCTTCCTGGTGATGGTTTCCCGCATCGACGCCGCCTCGTGGCAAGTTTGTGAGCGCATGATTAAGGATGCGATCGAAACCGAAAAGACCGGGCTATGGGGCCGTGCTTATGTCGATGTCGCCAACAAGATCAAGCAGGGCGACGACTGGCTGGAAGACGTGGTGAAGCAGAATCTCGCCGCCGGCATTCCCACCGTGGTGGACCGTTTCAACGACACCCTGCCGACCCACTATCCCATGACCCAGGCCGCGCTCTATTACGGCTGGTATGAGTGGAGCGTGAACGGCCCTTTCCTGAACCCCGCGTTCCAGTTCAAGCGCGGTGCAGTGGCCATGCACCTTCACTCCTTCAGCGCCGAGCAGATCCGCGATCCCAACAAGAACTGGAGTGCCGCCCTGCTGGGCCGTGGCGCGGCCTGCACGATCGGCAATGTCTATGAGCCCTATCTTGATGTGACCCACCACTTCGACATCCTCCACAAGCGCCTGCTCGCCGGAGCCACCTTCGCCGAGGCAGCCGCTGCCGCCATCCCGGCCGTTTCCTGGCAGGGTGTCGCCTTCGGTGATCCGCTCTACCGCCCCTTCCTCCATCTCAATGGCGGCGGAGAAAAAACCGCGGACGACAACGACTACCGCGCCCTCCGATTTGCCACGATGGAATGGGGCGGCCAACCGATCGAACTCCAGAAGCAGCTGGAGGCCGCCATCGACCGCACCCGCAGCGGCATCCTCGCCGAGGCGCTCGGACTCCGCTTTCGTGAGGCAAGGCGCGATGCCGAGGCCGTGATGTGGTTCCGCAAGGCGAAGAACCTCTACACCTCGGATGTCGAAAAGTTCCGCCAGGATTTCAGCGTCATCGGCATCGACCGTGCCGCCGGTCGCAAGGACGCCGCCATCACCGGACTCCAGGAAGCCCGGACCCGCTACGGCAACATGCCGGAAACCGCCGCGATCACCGCGTGGATGAACATCCTCGCGCCGCCGCCACCTCCTCAGGCCGACCCGACCAAAGCTCCGATGAGGAAATGAACTACACCGGACTTCTCAACGCCGCGTTCCCCGGAACGACCCTGGCCGAGCAGCCTGCGGTCCACTTGCCACCGGAGCTGGAACTCCAGGCGGTATGGTTTTCCGGTGGCTTTGGCCGCGACTTCCGCAGCCTCGAAGGCAAGCCGGTGCGGATCATCCAGTTCGGTGAATGGAACCGCAGCGCCGGTCCGGATTTCATCCAGGCGGTCGTCGAGATCGACGGTGAAAGGAAGTCCGGCGCGATCGAACTCGATCCCACCCACGACGACTGGGAGCACCATGGGCACGCTGGAAATCCGGTCTATCGCGAGGTGGTGCTGCACGTCATTTTCCAACGGCCCCAACTGACCTCGTTCACCCGCGATTCCGATCACCGCCAGATCCCGATCGTGCTGATTGATTCCGCCACCCTCGAGGATGCCCTGAACCAACCCCGATCCGCCACCGCAGTCGCAAGACCGGGGCGTTGCGTGCAGCCCCTTGCCGGGATGGATTCACTCTCGGTGGCGAATCTGTTGGAAGAGGCCGCACTTCATCGCGCTTCGAGAAAGGCCTCCCGCATCCTTCTAACAGCCGACGCCCATGGACGGGATGCCGCCCTGTTCCAATCCACCGCCGAGACCCTTGGCTACCGGGGCAACTCGCTTGCGATGCGGCTGCTGGCCCAGCGAGCCCCGCTCTCAGCCTTGAAGGCGGAGGACTGCCACGAAGCCCTGCTGTTCGGCACCGCCGGCTT
>JAIYDT010000066.1 GCA_027487355.1 Verrucomicrobiaceae bacterium | reverse complement strand
GGAAACACCGGCGACAATTCCGGATCCGGCGTCGCCTTCACCCGAAACCCTGCCAACGGAGCCAACGAATTCTACGGTGAGTTCCTCATCAACGCCCAGGGCGAGGACGTCGTCGCCGGCGTCCGCACCCCGGAGCCTGTGGCCCTTCTCAAGAAGGTCATGCCCAAGCCCTTCGCCGAACTCATGAAGGTCCGCGCGATCCTTGAAAAGCACTTCAAGGACGTGCAGGACATCGAGTTCACCGTGCAGGAAGGCAAGCTGTTCATGCTCCAGACCCGCAACGGCAAGCGCACCGCCGCCGCCGCGCTCAAGTTCTCCATGGACATGGTCAAGGAGAAGCTCATCGACTGGAAGACCGCCGTGCTCCGCAACCCGGCCGACCAGCTCGACCAGTTGCTTGCCCCGATCTTCGACATCGCCGAAGCCAAGAAGGCCAAGGTCATCGCCACCGGCCTTCCCGCCGGCCCGGGCGCTGCTTCCGGCCGCGTTTACCTCAATGCCGATCGCGCCGTGCTCGCTGAAGCCCGTGGCGAAAAGGTCCTCCTCGTCCGCAACGAAACCAGCCCCGAAGACCTTCGCGGCATGATCGCTGCCGAGGGTATCCTCACAGCCAAGGGTGGTGTCTCCTCGCACGCCGCACTCGTCGCCCGCCAGATGGGCAAGGTCTGCGTCTGCGGTGCCGCCGCACTTGAGATTAACTATGAGAAGATGACCGTCACCGCTTCCGGACAGACCTTCAAGGAAGGCGAGTTCATGAGCATCGATGGCACCTCCGGCACCGTTTATGGCGGCGAGTTGAAGACACAGCCTTCGGAAATCATCACCGGCGTCGTCAGCAACGACAAGGCCGCCCAGAAGACGGAAAAGTTCAAGAGCTTCCTCCAGCTCATGAAGTGGTGCGAACAGTCCACCAAGCTGGCCGTCCGCACCAATGCCGACACGCCCGAGCAGACCCGCATCGCGGTCGCCTTCGGTGCTACCGGCATCGGCCTCACCCGCACCGAACACATGTTCTTCGAAGGCGATCGCATCGACGCGATGCGTGAGATGATCCTCGCCACCACCCTCGAAGCCCGCAAGGCCGCCCTCGCGAAGCTCCTTCCGTATCAGCGTGAGGACTTCACCGGCATCTTCACGACGCTCAAGGGCCTGCCCGCCACGATCCGCCTCCTCGACCCACCGCTCCACGAGTTCCTGCCCCACACCAAGGAGCAGCAGCTCGATCTTTCCAAGAAGATCGGCGTCCCGGTTGAGAAGATCATCCAGCGCGTGCACGACCTCCACGAGTTCAACCCGATGCTCGGTCACCGCGGCTGCCGTCTCGGCATCGCCTACCCGGAAATCACCGAAATGCAGGCCCGCGCCATCTTCGAAGCCGCCGCCGACGTGGCGAAGAAGAAGATCAAGGTGAAGCCTGAGGTGATGATTCCGCTCGTCGGCTTCCAGAAGGAATTCGACCTCCAGGCCGAAATCGTCCACGCCACGGCCAAGGCCGTCATGGCCGAGAAGAAGGTGAAGTTCGAATACCAGGTCGGCACCATGATCGAAGTCCCACGCGGTGCCCTCACCGCCGACGAGATCGCCAAGGGCGCCGAGTTCTTCAGCTTCGGCACCAACGACCTCACCCAGACCGCGCTCGGCATCAGCCGTGACGACATGGGTGCCTTCCTCATGCCCTACATCGAGAGCGAAGTGTTCAGCAAGAACCCCTTCGCCACCCTCGATGCCACCGGCGTCGGACAGCTCATGGAAATCGCCGTGGCCAAGGGCCGCAGCACCCGCCCGGGCATCAAGCTCGGCATCTGCGGCGAGCACGGTGGTGATCCGGACTCGGTGAAGTTCTGCCACAAGCTCGGCCTGAACTACGTGTCCTGCTCGCCTTACCGCGTGCCGGTCGCCCGCCTTGCTGCCGCCCAGGCCGCCATCGAGGACGCCGCCAAGGCTCCCGCCCCGAAGGCGAAGAAGGCTGCCAAGAAGACCGCCAAGAAGAAGTAACCGTGGCGGCGCTTTCCAGGCGCCAAGCCCATTCAATCAAGAAGCCGCTCCGGGAAACCGGGGCGGCTTTTTTGTGGTGTGCACCTTGTTGGCGAATCAAGTTTTGAGGGAGGCGATCAAGCTCCATATCCATCGATAAGACTCCGGCCGGACTCGAGCCCGTGAGAGCCCCTGGATGGCCAACCACCCGCCTGACCAACTTCATCTCATCACGACCCAATCATGGCGGAATCAATCTACGCCCCCGCCTTCGGCACGTTCGGCGCCGGGGCGGTGACCCACTTCGGAGCCTTGGGGGTGACGTCGGCGTAAATGGCGACGAAGGCCATGCCGATGAGGCCTACAAAGCCCGCGTAGCCGCCGGTGAAGGCGGTGGTCATCCAGATGACGAAGGGAGTGAAGACCAGCAGGCCAACGATCATCCAGCTCGGCTTCACTTCATAAGCGTGGACCACGAGACGGAGTCGGGATCGGGCGAGGGAGAGACCGAGCAAGGTGTAGCAGATCACCGAGCTGATGGCGCTTAGATGATACCAGACGCCGCAGGTTTTCGTCATCGCCGCGGAAGCCGCCAGCGGGACGAAACAACCCGCAACGAACGATAAGAGGAACAGCACCATGATGCCGATGCGCGCACCGAGGCCCTTGAAGGATGAGGCACCGATCGCTCCAGCACAAAGGATCGCGGAGCCACCGAGGATGCTCAGCGAGCAGGAGGCCTCGCGCCACCACTCGATGCTGCCCAGAAGATAGCGGACCACCACATAGGGCATGAGCGAGATGAAGGTCAGCGAGCAAAGTCCCCAGAGCGTGAAGAACTTTCCGAGCACCACCTTCCAGCGGTCGAGATGGGTGAGCAGCAGCAGCTCATGGTTTCCCTCCTCGAGTTCCTGACCCATCAAGACCAGGCCACCAAGCGGCATGATGAGCAGGCAGATCAGCGTCACCACCATCCAGAACGGTCCCGACATGCCGAGCAGTCCGAAATTCATGGCTCCGACCCACTCGGTGTAGGTCTCGACATCTCCGATCTGGAACTCGACCGCCATGGCGATCACCGCGAGCAGCTGAATGCCGAGGAAGGGATAGACGAAGCTGCCGCGACGCAGGTTTTGCCGCAGCTCCTTGGTCGTCATCGGCCCGAAGCGCTCGGGCAGGTCGTGTTCCCAGTACTTTTCCACGGCCACAATCTCCCACGATCCACGCGTCGGGGCAAGCACGCTGGACGGGCCGGAAATCGCGGCTAATTTATCCACATGTCCCGTGAAGCCCTCAACGTCCTAGGCACGCCGCTCCAGACCTGCTCGATCGAGCCACTGACCGGCTGGTTCCGAGATGGCTGCTGCCGGACGGGGAAGGGCGATGGCGGCGTGCATGTCATTTGCTCGAAGGTTTCCGAGCGCTTCCTGGAGTTTTCAAAACTCCGCGGCAACGACCTCAGTACGCCGAAGCCCGAGTATGGGTTTCCCGGGTTGAAACCCGGTGACCGCTGGTGCCTTTGCGCGCAGCGCTGGGTCGAGGCCTTCGAGGCCGGATTCGCGCCGCAGGTGGTGCTGGAAGCCACCCACGAATCCGCCTTGGAATTCGCCGACCTGGCGGATCTCAAGAAGCATGCCGCGCTGTGAATCAGTGGGCCGGTTTCGTGAACGTGAGATAAGTGTTAGAAAAGATGTGGGGAAAAGATTTTCCTTTCTTCGAGATACAGATTCT
>JAIYDT010000400.1 GCA_027487355.1 Verrucomicrobiaceae bacterium | reverse complement strand
CCACCGATGCCCTTGAACAGGTCGGAGAGGTCGCTTTCGCTGACATCGTAGGAAAGGTTTCCAACATAGAGTCGCGGGGACTCGACCGGGCCGCGCTCAAACTCCTTGCGGGGCGAGTCGCTGCGGGCGATGCGGATGTTGGCCTTCACTGGGCGTTCGCCACGGGGCTCACGGGCTTCGCGAGGTTCACGTGGACCGCGCTCGGCGCGTTCCGGACGCTCCGGGCGTTCGCCACGGTCCGGGCGCTCGGTGCGCTCGGGACGAGGGGGACGGACGGGTTCCTTGTAGAGGCCGATGGCCTTGAGGAGCTTTTGCCAGAAGGTCAGTTTGACCGGCTGGGGCTGGCGGCGCTCACGTGGTCCGCGATCCTCTTGACTGGATCCCTGGCGGCCGTGGCCTTGATGACCCTGGCCTTGGCCCTGCGGGCGGCCGTTGGGGTTTTGTCCTTGGTTGTTACGGTTTTGGCCGCCGCGGTTGCGGCGACGGCGTTTTTGTCCCGGATTGCGGGAATCTGATGGTGCGTTCGACATGGTTTCGCATGGGTCGGGTGTTGCGGGCGGACCGGCGCTGTGGGCTTGTGAGCCCCGCGGAGGCGGACTGTTTCGACACGACGCGGATGGAACGGCTTTTTGGTGCCGGGGCGAACAGCCGCTGCAAGACAGGTTGGGCGTTCGCCGGGATCCGTGTCGGCCGACTTGCGCCGCCGCCCTGGAGCAGGGAGATTCCGGTTTCCGAATCGACGGCGATCCCCTGTGGTCCCATTGAAGGGATTGTGCCGTGAGAGTGGCACTGGGATGGCGACGAGGATCGGGGTGATGGGAAACTACCTGCTGCGCCTGGAAACTACGGTTTCAGGAAGGATTGGCAAGGCATTAAGGCAGGTTCGGCGGGTTTGGTATTGAGTCGCGGGATTCGGTCGATAGATTCGCGCCGGTTTCATGATCAAACACCTGCTTGCACGAGTCGCCCCCGCTTTTCTTGCCCTGGTTCCGGTTTCTGCCGTAGCCCAGGCTCCGGAAAGCGTGATGGTCTTGGAGGCATGGTCTGGCAAGGTCCTCGTGGCCTCGAATGCCACCCTCAAGCGTCCGGTGGCCAGCCTGACCAAGATCGCTACCGGTGCCATTGTGGTGGACTGGGCAAATGCGACTCAGACCGACCTCGGGACGGCAATGCTGACCATTCCCAACTCGATCACCCAGATCGGCGGACCAAACCCGATGCGGCTCCAGCCCGGTGACCAGATCAGCCTTCGTGACGCGCTTTATTCGGCCCTGCTGGGGTCCGACAACCTGGCGGCTCAGGCACTGGCCGACCACATCGGTCGAGATTTTCTTTCCAGACGGGGTGGTAGCGGCGATCCGGTGGCGGCCTTTGTGGGGGAGATGAACAAGCTGGCGAGGGCACTCGGCATGAGTTCCACCCGCTATGTGAATCCACACGGACTGGAACTTCCGGGGCCGCAGGGATTTTCGACGGCGGCCGATGTGGCCCGGATTTCCGTCTATGCGATGCGGCGCAATGCGTTTTCGTTCATTGTCCGCCAGAAGGACCGGAAGGTCACAGTCATCGGAGCGACGGGCAATCGCAGCTACACGGTGAAAACGACCAATGAGCTCGTCGGACAGGAAGGAATTCTCGGCGTCAAGACCGGCACCACGACCGCCGCGGGCCCCTGCGTTTCGGTCTGCATGGAACGCGATCCGCTGGTCCGCAAGAAGCCGGATGGCAGCAAGGGCGTGACTCCCCGAAGGATCATCGCGGTGGTGCTGAACAACCCGGATCGGTTCGGTCGCGCCCGGGGGCTGATTTCCCAAGGCTGGGCGATTTACGATCCCTGGCTGGCCTCCGGAGCTCCGGTGCAGGACCCCAAGCGGGAACTCATCAAGGTCGAGGATCCTCGCTGATTCGGCAACCATCCTTGTTTCCCAAAGGCCCAACAACACTCAAGACACCACACACAAGATGCGAATCGGAATTCTCAACAGCGGGGGCGATTGCCCGGGACTCAATGCGGTGATCCACGGAGTCGTGGGCGCAGCCGATGAACTGGGCTGGGAGGTGATCGGGTTCCGCGATGGATTCGAGGGGCTGCTTCCGCCGGGGGATTTCACCGTGCTGAAACCCAAGGACACCGTCGGGATTCTCAAGCTCGGCGGAACCATCCTTGGAACCACCAACAAGGGCCATTTCGCCGCCAAGGTCGGCAAGGGCGACATCGCCGAAGTGCCTGCCGACATCGTCGCCAAGGCGAAGCGCACGATGGAACAGCTCGATGTCCGGGCGCTGATCATCGTCGGGGGCGATGGCTCGCTCACCACCGGACTTCAGCTTTATCGGGAAGGCTGGCCGATCATCGGCGTGCCGAAGACGATCGACAACGACCTGCACGCCACCGCGATGACCTTCGGTTTCGACAGCGCCGTGAATTCGGTGGTCGATGGCCTGGATCGACTCCACACCACGGCGGAAAGCCACAAGCGGGTCATGGTCCTGGAAGTCATGGGCCGCCACGCCGGCTGGATCGCCCTCTGGGGCGGCATTGCCGGTGGTGCCAGCGTGATCCTCATGCCCGAGATTCCTTTCAGCTTCGAAAAAGTGGCGCAGCACATCAAGGATCGCGATGCCCAGGGCTATCACAGCTCGCTGGTCGTGGTGGCGGAGGGTGCTACCCTTCCCGATGGAGATCTGGTCACCATCGACCCGAACACGGGCGGAGAGGTCCGTCTCGGCGGGGTCGGCGATGTGGTTGCGAAACGCCTCGAAAAGCTCACCGGCAAGGAAACCCGTTCCTGCACGCTCGGCCACCTCCAGCGTGGAGGTGCCCCGACCTCCCTCGACCGCATCCTCGGCATGCGCTTCGGCGTCATGGCGGTGAAACTCGCCTCCGAAGGCCGCTTCGGCCGCATGGTCAGCTATCAGGCCTATCATGTTGATTCCGTGCCGATCGAAGAGGCCGTCAACAAGCTCCGCCTCGTCGAGCCCCATGGCGAACTTGCCCAAGCCGCGCGCGCCGTTGGCATCTGCCTGGGCGACTGAAGAAGTGAATGGTGTATGATAGGTAGTTTTGCCATTCACCACCAACTTCTAACAATTAACCAATCACTCTTCTCCATGTCCACCGATCCGCTCCTTCAACTCCTCCGCACCAAGGCCCGCTATTCCCATCAGGAACTCGCAGATCTTCTCGCCTCCACCTCCGAGCAGGTCAGCGCGAGAATTGCCGCCTGGGAGAAGGATGGAACCATTCTGGGCTACCAGGCCGTCGTGGACCCGGAAAAGGCGGATGCGGATTCGGTATCGGCCTTCATCGAGGTGAAGGTCACGCCCGAGCGCGGGGGTGGCTTCGATCGGCTGGCCCTGCGAATTGCCCGCTTCGATCAGGTGACGAGCTGCTACCTGGCCAGCGGTGGTTATGACCTGATGGTGGTCGTCGAAGGTGGCGATCTACGCGAAGTGGCCCGCTTCGTTTCCGAAAAGCTCAGCACGCTCGATGGGGTGCTTTCCACCGCCACTCATTTCCGCCTGAAGACCTACAAGGAAAACGGCTTCATCTTCGAGAGCGAGGCGGCCAGTGAGCGTCTCGCCGTCTCGCCGTGAGCGGCGAAGAGGTGAGTGGTGAATTTCAAATGGTGAATGGTGGCAGAGTTCCACTGGTGAACCCGCGACTGACCACTGACCACTTCCAATATTCTACTTACGATTCTCTTTCCAAATGGACTACACTTCCAAAATCGCCAGCCACGTGGCCGGCATTCCGCGCTCGGGCATCCGGGATTTCTTTGAACTGGTGCAGGGCCGCGAGGGCGTCATTTCCCTCGGCGTCGGCGAGCCGGATTTCGTCACCCCCTGGCACATCCGCGAAGCCGCGATCTACTCGCTTGAAAAAGGCCAGACGACCTACACCTCGAACCTCGGCCTGCTCTCGTTGCGCAAGGCGATCGCCAAGTATGTCGCATCGTTCTTCGAAGTCGAATATGAGGCGTCCAAGGAAGTACTCGTCACGGTCGGCGTTTCCGAGGCAATCGACATCGCGCTGCGCGCCCTGCTCAACCCCGGAGATGAGGTGATCTATCACGAGCCCTGCTATGTTTCCTACAGCCCGAGCATCGTCATGGCCTATGGCAAGGCGGTGGCGGTGGAGACCAGCAAGGAGGACGGATTCTCGCTGAAGCCGGAGAAACTCGCCGCCGCGATCACGCCGCGCAGCCGGGTGCTGATGCTGAATTTTCCGACCAATCCGACCGGGGCCGTGGCCTCCAACGAGGATCTGGAAGGCATCGCCAAGCTCTGCATCGAGCATGACCTGATCGTCCTCACCGACGAGATCTACAGCGAGCTGCGCTATGACGGCGTGAAGCATGTCTCGATCGCCTCGCTGCCCGGCATGAAAGAGCGGACGATCCTGCTCCACGGTTTCTCGAAGGCCTTCGCGATGACCGGCTTCCGCCTCGGCTATGCCTGTGCGCCGCAGCCGATCATCGAGGCGATGATGAAGATCCATCAGTATTCGATGCTCTGCGCGCCGATCATGAGCCAGAACGCCGCGCTTGAGGCCTTGGAAAACGGCACGCCTTCAATGATCGCGATGCGCGACAGCTATCATCAGCGTCGTGATTTTCTGGTCAAGCGGCTCAACGAGTTCGGTCTTTCCTGCCACACGCCGGGCGGCGCGTTCTACGTCTTTCCCGACATCCGCACCACGGGCAAGTCCAGCAAGGACTTCGCCATGGGCCTGCTCTCGGCGGAGAACGTCGCGGCCGTTCCCGGCAGCGCCTTCGGTCCAAGCGGCGAGGGTTTCCTCCGCTGCTGCTACGCGACGGGCTTCGATGACCTGAAGCTGGCGATGGACAAGATGGAGCGCTTTGTTGGCACTCTCTGAAGTCATTATGAAGGCGATCCCGCAGAACGAGGCCGAAGTCAGATCGTTCACATGGGCGCATGTGGTGCCGTTTTTCGTCTTCATGGCGTTCCTGCTTTTG